>JANYFV010000157.1 GCA_025359635.1 Undibacterium sp.
GCTTAGTCTGTGTCTGTATTTAAGGAAACGCGGATTTATTCGATAAGCGCGAAACCCCATTTTTTTTAGGACTGAAAGTGACGATGTTATTCGACGAAAAAATGGGATTTCGCGCTTATCGAATAAATCCGCGTTTCCTTAAATACAGACACAGACTAAGCTACCCGCAAATACCGTCGCAATGCTTCACTAGGTGTCTTAAGCGCAGACGCACATCGTTCTATATCTCGCCCATGTGCATCGAAGGTGCGATGAATCTCATCGGGCGTGATGTGCTCGATCCGGCGTATCTGGCTATGTGTTTCCAGCAATTTGTACATTGAGGGGCGCGACACACCTAACTGTTGTGCCGCCGCCTGTATATACCAATCGTTTTCTTCCATCGCGGCCAGCACATCGGCTTCACTCAGATCAATCAATTTTTTACGTAACGGTGCTTTTACTTCAGGAATGGCGACTGGCAAGGTCACACTTCGCTCACGCAATGCGGTGCTAGACATAAAACTACTGGTAATCCGGTCTGGCGAGACTTTCACCAGACTAGCAAACGTGGGGGTCTCACCTACTTGCAGCGCAAGCATAAGACGTTTTAACACATGGGCTAGTTGCCGGATATTACCCGGCCAATCGTAGCAGGCGAACTCCGTCACCAGAGAGAACAAAGAACTCAAATCTACGCCTGCCGCCTGCACATTGGTCTTGAGTAAATGCTGTACCAAGACGCCAATGTCTTCGCGTCTGGCACGCAATGGCGGCAGGTGCATCACAAAACTTTCTAACCGTCGCAACAGCGCTTGATTGAAGTTATCGCTATCAAGATCCTGATCGGTCGCGGCAATCAAACGTGCGGTGGAATGCAGATCCTGTTGCGCACCCAGCGGACGGTAATCACCACCTTCCAATACACGCAACAACATCGGTTGTATGCTCGCTGGCGTGTTGCCGATTTCATCGAGAAACAGAGTCGCGCCTTCAGCCTCACCAAACAATCCCTTACGCGCTACTTGTGCGCCGGTATAAGCCCCCTTGACCGCGCCAAACAGATCGGCAGCGGCCAAAGATTCATTTAATGCCGCCATATTCACTGTGACCATAGGCAGAACTGCACGTTGGCTAAGTGCGTGGATGGCACGCGCCGCGATCTCTTTGCCGGTGCCTGTTTCACCCAAGAGTAAGACAGGTAAATCTGTACCCGCAACTTGCCGGATTTGGTCACGTGCCATGATGGCCGCACTACCAACACCGAGCAAACCTGCTACAGGATTATTTTTGGGCAGACAACGCATCCAATGCAAACACAGCAAGATGCTGCGCCCTAAACCGAGTATCTGGCCAAACTCGATTTGCTCGGCACTCAGAAATTGCGCCTCATGGATTTCTTCACCGTTAAGTTCGACCACCATACGGCTGGCGGAAGGGATAATTTGAATGCCGTTTTCGCTGTTGCGCACAAGTTGTAGCGGATCGCGCGAGATGCCACTTAAGCCCAATGCCTGTCCCTCACCGCCAGGGATTTTAAATAATGGCGAAACTCGACTTAGCTCGATGACACCCGCACTATTACCTCCGATAAATTGCTCACCAATGCGACTAAAATCAGGATGCCAGATGATCGTGACAGCCAACATAGGATTGGTGTTTTTACGCAAGGTGAAGAGCGGTGAAGCAAGAGTGGCTTCTGTATCAATCATGGTGTCAGCAAAGAAAAAGAATTTAACAAAAGGAATTCAAAAAACGGAAATCAACAATTGCCATGGCGTCTGAAATAGGCAATTAAACCGCTGGTGGAAGCATCGAGTTGCGCGTCATGCGAGAGATCGCCTTTGAGCGTTGGCAATAGACGACTGGCCAATTGCTTGCCAAGCTCTACGCCCCATTGGTCGAAAGAATTGATACCCCAGATCACGCCCTGGACAAACACTTTATGTTCATATAGCGCCAATAACATGCCTAGCTGATATGGATCAAGGCTAGGCATCAGGATGGTGGTTGATGGCTGGTTACCGGCAAACACTTTGTGCGGCAAGAGTTTTGCAATGTCGGTTTCGCTCAAACCAGCGGCGCTGAGTTCGCTGCGCGCCTGCGCCTCTGTCTTGCCAAACGCCAGTGCGGCACTTTGTGCCAGGCAATTGGCTAGCAAAGGCGCTTGATGTCCGGGCAAAGGGTAATCGCTGGAGGCTGCCACCACAAAATCACAGGGGATGAGCCAGCCACCTTGATGCAATAACTGGAAGAAGGCGTGTTGGCCATTGACACCGATTTCACCCCAGACGATAGGGTTGACGCGGTTGGTCAAGGGCTCGCCATCACGACTGACAGTTTTGCCGTTTGATTCCATTTCCAGCTGCTGCAAGAAAGCCGGCAGATGGCGCATGGATTCGTTATACGGTAAGACCGCTGTGGTTTCTGCACCGAGAAAATTGGTGTTCCAGATCGAAATCAAGGCGAGCAAGACTGGCATATTTTTTTCTAATGGCGTCGTGCAAAAATGCTTATCCATGGTTTCGGCACCTTCCAGCAGACGCTCGAAACCGTGCATACCGATGGCCAATGCGACCGATAACCCCACCGCCGACCAAAGAGAATAACGCCCGCCTACCCAATCCCAGATTTGCAAAATATTCGCGTCTGGAATACCGAATTCATGCGCCTTGACCGGACTCGATGTGACCGCAATAAAATGTTTGGCAATCGCCCATTCTTCCATCGCAGCTGCCATCAGCCAGGTGCGCGCAGTCTGTGCGTTGAGGCTGGTTTCTTGCGTAGTAAAAGTCTTCGAGGCGATGATAAACAAGGTGGTGCGCGGATCAAGTTTTTCTAGCAATGGTGCCAGATGGGCACTGTCGAGATTAGAGACAAAGAAAAATTTTAAGCCCGGATGCTGCAACGCCGATAAGGCACGCGTGGCCAGCTTAGGGCCGAGATCAGAACCACCGATACCGATATTCACCACAGTCTGTATCGCGTCGCCTTTAAAGCCGCGCCACAAACCACTGCGTACCCGCTCGACAATATCGCGCATGCTTTGCCTTACCGCCCTGACCTGCGGCATGACGTCTGCCTGCTCATTTGGGAACGCGGTAAAAGCCGTGTGGCGCAGCGCTGTATGCAGTACCGCCCGGTCTTCGCTGAAGTTGATTTTTTCACCGGCGAACATGCGGTCACGCCAGGCTTCGACATCCTTACTTTTGGCTAGTGCAATCAGTGCAGCCAAGGCTGCAGCATCAAGCCTTTGCTTGGAATAATCCACCAGCAAGTCATCTAACTCGAAAGAGAAATGTGTAAAGCGTTCTGGATCGGCAGCAAAAAAATCACGTAAATGCTGATGCTCTAATCTGCTCTTATGCTCAAGCAGGGCTTGCCATTCTGGAGTGAGAGTCAGATTCATTTCGCGTCTCTTTATTTAGTTTTGTAAGAAATTCGCCAGTTTCACATACTGCTCTAATGGGATGGTTTCAGCACGGCATTGTGGATCGATACCGACTTCAATTAATTGCTGCTCGGTGAACATGCCAGCCAAACAATTTCGTACTACTTTGCGACGTTGCGAGAATGCTTTCGTGACGACCAGTTCAAGCTTACGCACATCACAAGCCAGACGTGTCGCTTTTGGAATCATGCGCACAATTGCTGATTCCACTTTCGGCGGTGGATCAAACGCGGTCGGTGGCACGATAAACATGAGGTCCATGTGGTAACGCCATTGCAGCATGACCGATAATCGACCATAGGTTTTACTACCTGGCTCGGCCACCATACGTTCGACCACTTCTTTTTGCAACATGAAATGCTGGTCTTCAATGATGTGCGCAAAATCAGCCAGATGGAACAGCAATGGGCTGGAAATATTGTAGGGAAGATTGCCAACCACGCGTAATTTTTTACCTTCGGCAACTGGCAAGGAGGCAAAATCAAATTGCAAAGCATCACCTTCATGCACGATCAATTTGGCCGGATCAAAAGTCTTTTTCAGGCGAGCAACCAAATCTCTATCAAGCTCAACCACGTGCAAGGTCGTCAAGCCAGCCAACAACAAGCGCGTCATTGCCGCTAAGCCTGGGCCTATCTCTACCATGCTCTGATCTGGACGTGGATCGATGGCAGAAATGATCTGGCTCAGAACCTGCTGATCCGTCAAAAAATTCTGCCCAAAACGCTTACGGGCTATGTGTTTCATGTTTGTTTCTTCAAATACTTAAAAGGTAAAAGCCAAACTGCTAATGTTGCGAATATCAGCATCAAAGCCGCTTGACTATATCAGCGGCGATTCGCATCGCCACCAGCATGCTGCTGGCATCTGCATGGCCTAGACCGCGTTTCGCCAGATCGAGTGCGGTGCCGTGGTCTACTGAGGTGCGTATTAACGGCAAACCCAGAGTGATATTCACACCCATGCCAAAACTGGCGTGCTTTAGCACTGGTAATCCCTGGTCATGATACATCGCCAGGACGCAGTCGGCGTCCTGCAAATATTTCTGCTGAAAAAGTGTGTCGGCCGGATAAGGGCCACGCACATCCATGCCGTTACTTTTTGTGTGCTGAATCACCGGAATAATCACGTCAATTTCTTCACGCCCGAGGTAACCATTTTCACCCGCATGTGGATTCAATCCGGCAACAAAAATGCGCGGCTGGGCAATGCCAAATTTATTCTGCAAATCAGAATGAATGATTTGTATGGTCTTCAACAGCGAGTCAAATTGTATCGCCGCAGCGACGTCTTTTAAAGGCAGGTGGGTCGTAGCCAAGGCTACCCTGAGCGCTTGCGGCATGCTACTTGAAGCTTCGCACGCGAGCATCATGACTACTTGTGGCGTCTGCGTCTTTAACGCCAGATATTCGGTATGTCCAGTGAAAGCGATACCAGCATCATTGATAGTACTTTTTTGCAGCGGTGCAGTGACGATCGCATCACACCAGCCTTGTTGCACGCTTTCTATCGCCACATCCAGCGTTTGCAATACCGCACGGCCATTGCGTGGATCAAGCTGCCCTGCCACGACATGCGCATCTAATGGACAATCAATCACAGTGATTTGATCTTTGCCGCAAGACGGCATACCGGAATATCTGAGTGCCTGTTGCGACACGCCCATCAGTGAAATTTCCGAGTTAATCTCGGCTGCCAGCATAGCTAAATAAGCGGCATCACCGATCAGAACAGGACGAATTTCATGTCGACATTGCCAAGCCGCGAGCAGAGAAATTTCTGGGCCTATACCAGCAGGTTCCCCTACTGTTATAGCTATCACTGGTCGCGACTGAGACATTATTTCTTGTCCAGACGGAACTCCACGTAGGCTTTGTCGCGCAACTCGCGCAACCATTCTTGCAGTGCTGCATCCGATTTACGCTCACGCACTGCCTGACGGGCGGCATTACGTTTACGTTCTTGTGAGACATCGTCACTCTTGCGCTCGGTTACTTGGATTAAATGCACGCCAAAAGGTGACTCTACCGGATCACTGATTTCGTTTAATGCCAGTTTATTCATCGCCTGCTCAAATTCCGGAGCCGTATCGCCTGGGTAAATCCAACCCAAATCGCCGCCCTTGGATGCCGACAAGTCATTTGAAAAAGCCTTCGCTGAATCTTCAAAAGTAGCAGTCTTTTTTTCTATTTTTTGTTTAAGATCGAGCAGTTTTTGCTTCGCATCGGCCGCTGTCACGACCTGGCTAATTTTGATCAGTATGTGGCGAACATGCGTTTGTTGTACGGAATCTGTTGCGGCTGCTTTTGGCGCTGCAGTACGTTTGCCGAGTAGCTTGACAATATGAAAACCGTTGGAACTTCTAACACCCTCAGCAACCTCACCGACCTTCACTTTATTGATTGCATCGAGAAACAATTGCGGCAATCTATCTTGCTCACGCCAGCCAATCTCACCACCTTTAAGCGCCTCAGGCGCGTCCGAGTAAGTTGCAGCGATCTTGGCAAAATCTTCACCGGCACGGATTTTTCTTAAAGCATCTTCGGCGCGAGCTTGTTGCTTGGCGATCTGCTCCGGTGTCGCTTTTTCAGGAATGCGGATCAAAATTTGTGCCAGATTTAATTCTTGCTGGGCATTCGGAGACTTTTCTTCTGCAGCGAGGAAATTGTCGATCTCCAGTTCAGTGACCTGAATTTTGCTATCGACTTCACGTTCGCGAATTCTTTGCATCATGATGTCATCGCGAATTTCTTCACGAAAAACCGCAAAAGAAGTTCCTTCTTTTTCTATCTGGTTGCGAAACACCTGCACAGTCATTTTATTTTGCTCAGCCATGCGCTGGATTGAGCGATCCAGCATCGTATCATCAACACGCATGCCATTCTCTTTGGCCAGCTGCATTTGAGCGCGATCAACAATCATGCGCTCCAACAATTGCTTCTGCAATTCTTCGCGATTTGGCAATGCTGTGCCTTGCGCAGCTAAACGCTTCTCTACGCTTTGAATGCGTTCATCGAGTTCTTTTCTGGTAATCACTTCGTCATTGACCACCACCACAATACTATTCACCACTTCAGCTTTGGAAGGTTTAGTGACTGGCGTAGCTTTTATAGTGGTTATTGGTGCGGTCTTAATAAGCGATTCAATAACCGGGCTAGTGTTCACTTGCGCCGACACTGATCCTGCAGTCAGCAAAAATACAGACGTTGCCAAAGATGTTGTAAAAATAGAAAAAAGAGGACGGTGATTCATGTGCAAAATGTGTCGCATAGTGATCCAAAATTCATTTAAAAAAATGCAGGGATAGCTTTTTACCATCACCCTCATCGCTCGCTTTCAGCGAAAGCTGCAATATACACGCTAATTTATCGGTTGATAACCCGAAATATTCTTTTTCAGGATCTCGATAGGATTCGACCCCAGTTTCGAGAGGCCGTTCAATTCCAACTGGATAAAGAATGAGGTGGTATTGGTATTAGTAGCAGTGACAAAACGTTGTCCAACCAGGCGAAACGACCAACAATCATCCTTGTATTCAAAACCGACCAGACCATCGACTATTTTCTTGTCTCTCAGCGAGTAATTGCTACGTCCCACGGCATACCATCTGTCCGCAATCGGCCATTGCCCAGAGAGATCCAGTTGCTTCAAGCTGTCACGCTGAAAACGGTAGTCCAGGTTGAGCACTTTCTTGGTAGCTGGTTGCCAGCGCATGCCGTAATTCGAGCGTATCGACTGCCGGTCACTTTGACTCATCTGCAAACTGGCTTCTGCACTCAGCGTATCTAAAAGTTTACCTGAGCCAGCAAGCAATAGATCTGAACGGCTCGGACTCACTGCATTATCCAGCGAGACACGCTGCGTATTGAAGTAGAACCTTTCTCCTAAGGCAAGTTTAAACCGTTCCTCACCATTTTCTTCGATATATCGGGAGACTAAGGCCGTGGTAATTTGATTCGAATCGCCAATTCTGTCGTTTCCGGTAAAGCGATTTTCGCTGAAGATTTGCGCAAAATTAAAGTCGGCATTCGCGCTATCAAAATTAGGAAAATTACTTTGATCGCGATACGGCGTATTCACATAAAACAAGCGCGGCTCCAGTGTTTGCGTCATCGTTGCACCAAACAATTTGGTCTGCCGCTCAAACACCAAGCCACTATCGAGCGAGATGGTAGGCAATACACGGCGGAAATCTGCATCCTGGCCGATCGCTGGATTACTCAAATGGTAAGCCGTTGCATGGAAGGATATTTTAGGCACAACAAAAAAACTCGATTGCACGATAGGGTAGGAGATCTGCGGGTTAAACACGGTGCGATCGCCACGCAACAAAGTCGGATGCCAAAACCGGGTGAAGATGGTGTCAACCGACCAATCAAAACCCATAGCATCGCTTTGCCCCGCGTGCAACTGAAGCTGGGGCAAACGATCATATGGGCGAACAATCGGGGCCACGATATCTTGCAGCACCTGGTAATTCGAGGCGCGCAAAGCGGCGCTCCAAAAAGAGCCGTAGTACACCAAATTGGTCTCACGCAGCAACAGACGCTGCGCTGTTTTAGTAATCGAGCGGGAAAAATCTGCAGGATAGGCATCATCCGAAGCGGCATTCACGTTCCAGGAAAAATCCAGCTGAGGCAGTAGCTTTTGATTATGTATTGAAGTCAACGCATAACGATTAGTTTTCGTTTGTTGATCGTTAAGAATACCCTCAAAATTCGTCTCGCCGGCATAGGTAGTGCCGAGATAGCGTCCATCCAAACCGATCTGCAAACCACGCCGCTGAATCAACTTTGGGTGCACGGTGAGATCACGGTTAGGCGCAATATTGAAGTAATACGGCAAATCTAACTCCAAGCCTCCCTTGGAAGAAGTACCAAAACCGGGCGGTAACAAACCCGAATGCCGTGCTCCAGACAAGGGGAAACTAAGTGGGATGAACGACGGTGTAGCAAGTATTGGAACACCTTTAAAATACACCACCGATTTACCTGCAACACCGGTATCTAAACCAGTATCGAGTTTCATGGTATCGGCTTTTAAGTACCAATCCGGGTCCAAGCCTTCGCAGGTGCTATACGTGCCATTGATGATGGAGGAGCGTTCTTCACTTTCAAAATCAATACGATCGGCTTTTCCCTGCGCATTGGTTCTCAAAAGCTTATAAGTTGGATTTAGAATATATCCAGCACCGGTATCCAACTGCAAACGCACTGAATCCCCGGTATAGCAATCGCCGCTACGTTGAAGTCGAACGCTGCCAGTGGCTTCCATTTCATCATCCAGAACGCGATAAATAGCGCGATCAGCGTTAAGGCTTGTTGTTCCTTTGAGCACTTCAACTTCATAATCGAAGTGAACGAATCTTTCCGGGCGCCCTGAAATTTGCTCGGAAGAGACCTCAGTAGGCGCATTTTCGTCATTGGATTTATCCTGCAGTTTTTTACTCTTCACCACGACCACATCTGCGTCTTTAGTTTGAGCGACGGCAGACAACGAGATCGTTGTCATCGTCACTAGCAGGAAAGCTTCGGCAAACCTCATAGTGAAAGTAGGAAACAAGTGCTGCAGGTGAGATAATACGAAATTCCGGCGCATGTAATCAGGGTTCAATGTGGCGTTAAGGCAAAGTATAAAAAATTTAGCCGAGTACAAAGCGAAAATTACCTTTATTTTTAAGGAGTGAGCTTAAATCAAGCGCACATTATAGAGTGGAATTGCCAACACTGGTTTTCAGAAGTAAGCTCGCCAACAATAAACTCCAACACGTTTTCAAAAGATAAATCTTATTATGTCTTCAATTTCAACTTTAACAACAAGCAACGCAGATAGCGAGCGACTCGCGGCGATTCATACCTGGCTCAAAACGATTACGACGCCAAGCCTGCGCTTGGACACAATGCGCCCTGCTTCGTCCGATGCCAGTTTCCGGCGCTATTTCCGTATTGATGGCGGCGATGGCAAGAGTTATATCGTGATGGACGCGCCACAACCGGCAGAGGATGTCAGACCCTTCATCCAGATCGCCGAACTATTTGCCCAGATCAATCTCACGGTACCAAAAGTGTTGGCGCAAGATAGCCAGCAAGGTCTGTTGTTACTGACTGACCTCGGCACCCAGATGTATTTCGACGAGCTAAAAGACAGCGAGGCCAATGACACCACGCATAAGTTGTACATGGATGCCATCGATTCTTTGGTGCTGATGCAAAGCCACAGTCAAGCTGAAGTCTTGCCAGAATACGACCGCGCCTTTCTCCTGCGCGAGTTAATGATTTTTCCTGAGTGGTATATCAATAAGCATCTCGGTGTCACTTTGGATGCGGAACAAAATGCCAGCCTGCTGAAAGTATTTGATGCGCTCTTGGCAAATATCGTGGCGCAACCGCAGGTCTACGTCCATCGCGATTACCATTCACGCAATCTGATGGTGATGGAACAGGGTAATCCCGGCATACTGGATTTTCAAGGTGCATTGTATGGGCCGATTACCTATGATCTGGTGTCGCTATTACGTGATGCGTATCTGCAATGGGACGAAGAAAAGGTTCTCGATTGGGCGATCCGCTATTGGGAGAAAGCGCGCCGTGCCGGCCTGCCGGTCACGCCAGATTTCGACCAGTTTTATCGCGACTTTGAATTTATGGGTCTGCAGCGCCATATCAAAATTCTCGGCATTTTCGCGCGTTTGGCACATAGAGATGGCAAACTGGCCTACCTCAAAGACATCCCTCTGGTGATGGCGTATGTACGTAAAACTGCGCAACGCTATAACATTTTGATCCCACTCCTGCGTCTTCTGGATGTGATTGAAGACACCGCGCCTGTCGTCGGCTTTACTTTTTAATACGCTTGATAAAACCTATTACAAAACCGATGAAAGCCATGTTACTTGCCGCCGGTCGCGGCGAACGGATGCGACCACTCACCGACACTTGCCCTAAGCCTTTGCTCAAAGTGCGCGGACGTCCTCTGATAGTCTGGCATATCCTCAATCTGGTCAAAGCGGGCATCACCGAGATCATCATCAACCACGCGCATCTTGGTTATATGATCGTAGAGGCGCTGGGTGATGGCAGTCAATTCGGTGCCAGCATTAGCTATTCAGCTGAAGAAACCGCTTTGGAAACTGCCGGTGGTATTGCCAAAGCTCTTCCGCTGCTAGGTGAGGCACCGTTCATCGTGATCTCTTCTGATATTTACACACCGCATTTCAATTTCGCAGAATGTCTGAATACGCTGGAAGACAATGACATGTGGGGCAATCCTCACCCCGCTGACAAACGCGACGTCGCCTGGTTGTATCTGGTTAAAAACCCTTCCTTTCATCCCGAGGGTGACTTTGGCTTAAACCTGATGGGCTTGTCGAATGAGGCTAAGCCAGGTGAACCACGCCTGACCTTTGGCAATATCGGCGTCTATCGCCCGGAAATGTTCAGCTCTATTCAAACTGGTGAGCACGCAAAGCTCGGCCCGCTGTTACGCAAGTTTGCCGATCGCGGACAACTTGGGGGCGAACAATATAGCGGCGAATGGCATAATATTGGCACTCCAGAACAACTAGCGGCATTGAACGCGCCCTTGCGGCCACTACCAATAAATTAGCAAAAAGCGCGAAAGAAAATATCTCATGAGCCAAGCCACATTTATTCAACGTCGCATACAATTGCTGGCACAAATGCAGGCACACGGTGGCGGCGTCGCCATAATCGCCACGGCGCATGAGATGACACGCAACAACGACAATACTTTTCCGTTTCGGCATGACAGTTCTTTTTATTACCTGTCCGGTTTCACCGAACCGGAAGCCTTGATGGTTTTGATTGCGGATGGCACTAGCCAAAGAAGTATTTTATTTTGTCGCGAAAAAGATCTGGAACGTGAAATCTGGGATGGCTTTCGCTACGGACCTGCTGCGGCACAAGCGCACTTTGGTTTCGATGTAGCATTCTCCATCGAATCTTTGGCAACTGAAATACCTAATCTTCTGGCCGATGCCGCCAACTTGTTTCACTCTAGTGGAGTCGACCAAAAATTAGATGCGCAATTGCAGTGCTGGTTAAACGAAGTCCATGCCAAATCGCGCAGCGGCGTGCACGCGCCAGACCAAACGATTAATCTGCGTGGCCTGATCGATGAAATGCGCCTGTTTAAAGATAGCTCGGAAATCGCCATGATGCAAAAAGCCGCCAGCATCTCCGGGCAGGCCCATGCCCGTGCCATGCGCGCCGCTAAGCCGGGGCTATTTGAATATGAACTTGAAGCCGAAATACTGCACGAGTTTCGTCGTCAGGGTGCGCAGTCCCCCGCGTATGGCTCCATCGTTGCCACGGGCGCTAACGCCTGCATATTGCACTACCAAAGCAATGCTGCGCAGATCAAGGATGGCGATTTGGTGTTGATCGATGCCGGCTGCGAGTTTGACAGCTACGCTTCGGACATCACCCGTACTTTCCCGGCCAATGGCAAATTTAGTCCGGCACAAAAAACCCTTTACGAATTAGTCTTGGCGGCACAGCAAGCGGCACTCGCTTGCGCCCACCCTGGCTCGCGTTATATGGACGGCCATGACGCCGCAGTCAGAGTGCTGACGCAAGGCATGCTCGACGTAGGATTACTCGACAAGAATAAAGTTGGCAGCCTTGAAGATGCGATTGCCAGTAATGCCTTCCGGCAGTTTTATATGCATGGCACTGGCCATTGGATAGGCCTCGATGTGCATGATGTCGGCAGCTATCGCGAGCAAGATAAAGTCGGTAAAACCAGACCCTACCGCAAGCTAGAAGCGGGCATGGTAATTACGATAGAACCGGGTATCTATGTGCGGGCAGCTGAAGGCGTGCCCGCAGAATATTGCAACATCGGCATCCGCATCGAAGACGATATCTTGATCACCGCCGACGGGCATATTAACCTGAGCCGCGATACACCAAAAACGGTAGCCGAAATCGAATCGGAAATGAAACAGTAGATATCAAAAGATGACTCAACACGCTCACATCGTCATCAGCGGCGCCGGCCCGGTCGGGCAAGCGCTGGCGCTGCTATTACTGCAACAAGGCATTGCTGCTCACGACATCGTGTTGATCGATGCAAAAACCAGCGATCAAGCGAGCCAGGACGCCCGCTCTATCGCCTTATCGTATGGCAGTAAACAAATTTTACATACTGTGCAAGCCTGGCCGATCAAGGCGACCAGGATAGAACAAATTCATGTTTCGCGGCGTGGCCATTTCGGCCGCAGCTTAATCACAGCGAGCGACTACGCTTTGCCCGCACTCGGCTATGTGGCACGCTACGGCGACATCATTACTCCCTTGCAGATACTGCTTGAGCAACAGCAAATCGTCATCAAACGCCCGACCCAAATCAGCGCAATTGAAGAGCAGGATGATCAGGTCTTACTGACACTGAACGACGAAAAAAAAATGACGGCCAATATTCTGATTCAAGCGGAAGGCGGCATCTTCGGTGAGCAAACACAAAGAACCCGGCATCACGATTATCAGCAAAGCGCTGTGATCGCCCACATCACCACCAGCATACCAATTCCTCATCGCGCTTTTGAACGATTTACCGAACAAGGCCCACTCGCCCTTTTGCCACAAGAAGACGGCTATGCCATGGTCTGGTGCGTGCGCCCAGCGATGGCAGAAAGCTTACTCGGCATGGACGATACGGCGTTTATATCCGCGCTACAAGTCGCATTTGGCGAGCGTCTCGGTAAAGTAGGTACGGTTACACCTCGCCACGCTTATCCTTTGGGCTTAAATGCCCAAGCCAGCGTAACAAAGCGCACAGTTGCTATCGGGAATGCGGCCCAGACTCTGCACCCAGTTGCCGGACAAGGATTAAATTTAGGCTTAAGAGATGCCGCAGTGCTGGCGAAATGTTTGACACATTTTCCAATCGACACAGCGCTAAGCAATTTTATTGAACAACGCAAGACCGACCGCAGCGCCACTATCCGCATTACCGATAGTATGGCAAGAGTATTTGCCAGCACTGCTGATGGCTCGTTCTCGCAATCTCTGCTTGGTGCCGGATTGGGTTTAGTCGATCTGATTGCGCCTGCCAAAAGACAGCTGGCAGAGCAGATGATGTTTGGCTGGCGCTAGACAATTAAACTTAGGGAAGCACAGATTTAATTGTCATCCCCGCATGCTTTGGTCGAGGATCCAGTTCTCAAATTTCTTCGTTTGAAACACGACTACTATGCCGCGTCGCAAATTATTTAAAAACTGGATCCCCACATTCGCGAGGATGACGAATTCGATTAAATCCGCGTTACCTATGCAATCGGCAAACTACTTACTGGCTTAATTTCTTCCATGCAGATCATCGATCGCAAAGCCGCAACTCCGGGAACTTGCATCAATCGGTCAGTCAGAAATTGCGACAAAGCTTTAAGGTCTGGCGCGACAACTTTAAGTAAATAATCAAAATCGCCAGAAATCGTATGGCACTCGATCACATCAGGAAAGGCCATGATGCTGCGCTCAACTTCACGCACATTACGAAACTTCTCACGATCCAGAGACAAACTGACAAACGCCATCACGCCTAAACCCACGGCCTCGGCAGATACTTGTGCGACGTAGCCACGGATGATTTTTTTCTCTTCCAGAGTACGGACTCGGCGCAAAGTCTGCGGCGGCGACAAATGTATTTTCTCGGCCAACTGCAAATTGCTCATACGGCCATCATTTTGCAAATGCCTGAGTATATTACGATCAAAGTTATCCATCTTACTCCCCCATCTAATATTCCACACTTTGATGAATTATATATAAAACAGTGCATAAATTTTAAAAATATGAAATTTAATTTCTATTACTTTGAAAATAATACTCAATTTAGAAATCCGTTTTTTTAGGAAATAAGTATAATTTGCACTTAAGTGATCAAGTCGCAATGCCAATGTCCAAGTGCATGGCTTGGATTTTTTCTAGAATCCCCTAGTAACTTTGTTTAATGACTTTACCTAATGATTAAAACTAAAATGATAAAAACAATTTCTTTAATTGGCGCACCAACCGATGTAGGCGCAAGTGTCAGGGGTGCGGGCATGGGTCCAGACGCCTTGCGCGTTGCGGGTTTGGTAGAAGCATTGGAAGCGAGATCGTTAACAGTAATTGATCACGGCAATCTGCATGGCCCGGCCAACCCTTGGCTAGAACCAGTCAACGGGCATCGCCACCTGAAAGAGGCAGTCGATTGGAATCAGGCCGTGTATGACGCGGTAGAAGAAGCGCTGGATGCGGGCAACATGCCGATGATGTTGGGCGGCGATCATTGCCTGGCGATAGGCTCGATCAGCGCGATCGCCAATCATTGCAGAAAAGTCGGCAAGAAATTGCGCGTATTGTGGTTTGATGCCCATGCCGACAGCAATCAATCAACGATCAGCCCGACCGGGAATATCCACGGTATGCCAGTGGCCTGCCTGATGGGCCATGGCCCCGACGAACTCATCCACTTCGGCGGACACACGCCATCCTTACAGCCAGATCAGATTCGCCTGATCGGTATCCGTAGCGTAGACGAAGGCGAACGGCGATTTATTCACGATATGGGCATGCAGGTTTTTGATATGCGTTATATCGACGAACACGGTATGCGCAGCGTAATGAATTCGGCACTAGAAGGTCTGGATGAAAATACCCATTTGCATATCAGCTTCGATCTTGATTGCCTCGACCCGGCGATTGCACCCGGCGTTGGCACCGCAGTACTAGGCGGCCCAACTTATCGCGAAGCACAACTATGCATGGAGATGATCGCCGACACTGGTTTATTCGCCTCACTCGATGTAGTCGAGCTCAACCCTGCCTTGGATATACGCAATCAGACTGCGGTATTGGCGGTGGATTTGATCGAAAGCCTGTTCGGGAAATCGACGCTGGTTCGTATCGAGGATTAAACCGATACGACAAAAAAATATCCGCAATCGCTGAGCGGCGATTGCGGATATTTTTCGTTTACAGGGCATCCGTTGGACAGCAATAAGCTGATCGCAACCGGTCACGTTTAGACTATTTTTATCGTTCTAAATGAAATGTGATCGCGTGAGGTAATCGTATTGTTTGGTTACTTATAACTCTACTTAGGCAATTAGCGAATGAAGCTAGTGCTTGTGAGAATAGCTTGAGTAAAGGATACTTCATTTTTTGTGTTTATTTTCCCTGTTCTCTTCTCTTTACCAAGGTATCAAATTAATGACTAACGCATGGAAACCGAAGGCGTGGATCGCTGCCTTGCTTGCTGTTTTTACACAGGCATTTGCCTTTCTCTATGTAGGGAAAGTTCGATTGTTTTGGATTTATTTTGCAATTGGAATACTTGCCAACATCATCGATAAATTCAACGGTAGCTATGTGGTTTTAACCTTAGTTCTGGTGTGCCCTATTCATGCCTATATTCTTGCAAAGAATTACGTGGCGAGCAGTGAGCGTAAATGGTATACGAGGTGGTGGTGCATACCGGTCACATTTTCGACAGTTTTTGTGTCATTTTTTCTGACACGATCCTTTTTATATGAACCTTTTCATATCCCGTCTATGTCGATGCACCCGTCGCTCAAGGTGGGGGATAATATTTTGGTTAAGAAGCTCGGTTTTGGAAATTATGGAACCTATGGTTTTACATTTTGGAATCCAGGTCTTTCGAACAATACCGAAATAAAACGCGGTGCTATTTATGTCTTCTACCCCCCCAATAAAACAACACCTTTTGTCATGCGTGTAATTGGAATGCCCGGCGATATAATAGAGATCAAGTCAGGATTTGTTTATATTAATGGAGCGCAATTACCTATAAAGGCTATTGCTGATGACAATGGCGGAACCCGCTACGAAGAACGAAGTCAAGGAAGTCTCTATCAGATTCTGAGAAAACCAGAACTAGCGATAAATGACCTTCCAAAAACGACTATTTTAATAAATACGTATTTTCTGTTAGGGGATAATCGAGACAATTCTTTTGACAGTCGCTTTTGGGGCACTGTTGATAGTAAGCATTTTGTCGGGGAAGTTCTTTATATTTGGTAAAAAATATGAAACATGACCGTGCATTTTCTTTTGGTGTTGTGATTAGTCCTCGCCATTTCGAAGGATTAAAAGTGCCATTCCACTTAGCTTCATAGTCTTTGAGTACTTAAGTCCGCGCGCATTGAATTTATATGGATTTACTATCGAAGACTTTGCAAAGGGGAAAGAAATATTCTGAACTATCAATACGACGGCATTAATAGTATCTGCAACACAGGAACGCACCCGGTAATTGTATTTGTAGCGACAACCTACAACAACACCATATTGTCACGATGTATCAATTCAGGTTCCACCACGAACCCCAAAATCCCCTGTATCTCTGAAGACGCATGACGTTTGATACGGCGGGCATCTGCGCTGGTGTAGTTGCTCAGGCCACGGGCAATTGCCTGGCCAGATTCTGTGTAGCAGGTAACCACCGCACCACGGCCGAATTCGCCTTTCACTTCCAACACACCTACAGGCAATAACGACTTGCCCTCTTTGGTCAATTTTTGTACTGCGCCAGCATCGAGCACGATCTGGCCTGCGGTTTGCAGGTGATCGGCCATCCATTGTTTACGCGCCGCCAAAGGCGCCATGTCTGAAATCAGTTGCGTCCCGATTGCCTCGCCTTGCGCCAGACGTACCAGCACGTTGTCCTCGCGGCCCCAAGCAATCACAGTATGCGTGCCAGAACTGGCGCCACGTTTTGCCGCAAGTATTTTGGTTAGCATGCCGCCGCTGCCAACACTCGAACCTACGCCACCAGCCATCGCTTCCAGCGCCGGGTCACCGGCTCTGGCTTCATGCACGAAGGTCGCATCGGGATATTTGCGTGGGTCGGCCGTGTACAGGCCTTTTTGATCGGTCAAAATAATCAGCGCATCGGCCTCAATCAAATTGGCAACTAGCGCGCCGAGGGTATCGTTATCGCCAAACTTGATCTCATCGGTGACCACGGTATCGTTTTCGTTGATCACTGGCACGATGCCAAATCCTAGCAAGGTCACCAGGGTGGAACGCGCATTTAGATAGCGCTCTCTATCGGCCAGATCAGCATGTGTCAGTAAAATTTGCGCGGTGCCCAGGCCATGCGCACGAAAACTGGTTTCGTAAATTTGCGCCAGACCCATCTGTCCTACCGCTGCGCAGGCTTGCAGTTCGTGGATGCCGGTCGGACGTTTTTCAAAGCCCAGGCGTTGCCTGCCCTCGGCGATTGCGCCTGAGCTGACCAGCACCACTTCTTTACCCATCTGACGCAAAGCTGCAATTTGCATGGCCCATTTTTCGATCGCGTGCTTATCCAGACCTTTACCATCGTTGGTCACCAGCGAAGAACCTACTTTTATAATCAGCCGTTTGGCGTTTTTAATTACAGAATGCATAAAGTGATGAGTCTTAAATTGATCAGTTCAAAAGCGACAACAAGGAAGGCAATTATACTTTATTCGGATTAGCATAAAGTATTCGGAATTTAATTTAGAAAAAATTGAATTTATCCACGTATTTGCAAGATTTGACACGCTTATTAAAACCATAATGAAGCCAATAATGCAGCCAATTATTTTTCACTTTTGTATCGAATTAGCAGTGGTTTGCTCCTGCCACCTCCTTTATACTTAGCCAGCTTTTTCGAGATGGTTCATCTAAGCTACCAAGCTCAGATGTCCATTCACGTCATTCTCGCGTAGGCGGGAATCTAGTCGCCATTCTTGTGCGTAGCACGCTATCTTGACGCTACGCGTGGTGGGCAAACTGGATTCCCGCCTTCGCGAGAATGACGGAAATACTGTTTCCTGAACTCAGTAACGAATCAGGAAACAGAAACCAATTGGCACGACGATTATTTAAGGATGCGCAGAACATGAAAAAACGCCTCAACCTCACCAGTTACATTATTGTCGGACTTATCACCGGGATAATCGCCGGGTATTTTGTGAATAAAAACATGGCGCAGCCGGCGGGTTTTGCCGATGCCATGTCACTGCTGACGACCATGTTCTTACGCATGATCAAAATGATTATCGCACCGCTGGTCTTTGCGACTTTAGTCGTGGGTATTGCCAAAATGGGCGACGTCAATGAAGTTGGTCGGGTGGGTGGCAAGGCTTTGAGCTGGTTCGTGCTCGCCTCACTGCTTTCTCTGACGCTCGGTCTGATCATGGTCAACTTGTTCCGGCCTGGCGATGCGATGCATGCCTTGCTGCCAGCGAGTGATGCAGTGTCTGGCATTACCACATCTAACTTATCGCTGAAAGAATTTATCTCGCACCTGATACCAATGTCGATAGTCGACGGTATGGCGAAAAACGAAATTCTACAGATCGTGGTGTTTTCGATTTTCTTTGGCACGGCCGCTGCGGCAGTGGGAGAGCGCGGCGCACCTTTGATTGCT
>JANYFV010000177.1 GCA_025359635.1 Undibacterium sp.
TCTCGCTTGTTCGGGCAAGGTTTATTACGATTTGGTGAATTCGCGTAAAGAGCGCGGGCAAACTGATACCGCGATTATCCGGGTTGAGCAGTTGTATCCGTTCCCGCATAAGAGCTTTGCGGCTGAACTGAAAAAATATCCGAACTTAACGGAATTGGTCTGGACGCAAGATGAGCCGCAGAACCAGGGACCATGGTTCCAGATTCAACACAATATTTTTGAAAGCCTCGATGAAGGTCAAAAACTTGCGTATGCAGGTCGTCCGGCAAGCGCATCACCTGCCGTCGGTTACTACGACAAACATTATGCGCAGCAAAAGGCATTGTTGGATACGGCATTTTCTAAGCTCAAGGGCTACATCCTGACTAAATAATAAAAATGTGGCGCGGCAGAAGCTGCTGCGCCCTTTAGATATCCGAAACGGAGAAACAACATGGCAATTATCGAAGTAAAAGTACCGCAATTATCTGAATCCGTCGCCGAAGCGACATTGTTGGTGTGGCATAAAAAAGTGGGCCAAGCGGTCACACGTGACGAGAACCTGGTCGATGTTGAGACTGATAAAGTTGTCATGGAATTGCCAGCACCCAATGATGGTGTGATTACCCAAATCATCAAAGGCGACGGCAGTACGGTAGTCGCAGGTGAAGTCATCGCGATCTTAGATACCGAAGCGTCTGCCTCTGCGGGCTCTGCTCCGGCGGCTGCAATAGCGGTTGATCCTGTGAGTGCTGCGATCAACAATCTGGCAGCGAAATCCTCTGCTGGCGTTGCAATGCCTTCAGCGGCAAAAATTTTGGCTGAAAATAACCTGTCTGCCAGCGCGGTTGATGGCTCAGGTAAAGATGGCCGCGTCACAAAAGGCGATGCACTTTCTGCAGTTGCTGCAAAATCTGCTGTCCCTGCAGTTGCACCGGTAGCAGTTTCAGTAGCCAAGCCAGCCTTGCAGCAAGTGGCAATGCCTGCACCGAAGTTGGGTGATCGCCCTGAAGAGCGCGTACCGATGAGCCGCCTGCGTGCGCGCATTGCCGAGCGCCTGGTGCAATCACAATCGACCAATGCGATTCTGACGACCTTCAACGAAGTCAACATGGCGCCAGTCATGGATCTGCGTAACAAATACAAAGATAAATTTGAAAAAGAGCATGGCGTGAAATTGGGTTTCATGTCCTTCTTCGTCAAAGCGGCCGTGGCTGCATTGAAAAAATACCCAATCATTAACGCGTCCGTTGACGGTAATGATATCGTTTATCACGGATATTTTGATATTGGTATCGCAGTCGGTTCACCACGTGGCCTGGTCGTACCTATCTTACGCAATGCAGATCAAATGTCGATTGCTGATATCGAAAAGAAAATTGGCGAATTTGGCGCTAAAGCAAAAGATGGCAAGTTGACGCTCGATGATTTAACTGGCGGTACATTCTCTATCTCCAACGGCGGTACTTTTGGCTCGATGCTATCGACACCAATTATCAATCCACCTCAATCCGCAATTTTGGGTGTGCATGCGACCAAAGATCGTGCCGTGGTTGAAAATGGCCAGATCGTTATTCGTCCAATGAACTACTTAGCCATGTCTTACGATCATCGTATTATCGATGGCCGTGAAGCGGTATTGGGCTTGGTGGCGATGAAAGAAGCGCTGGAAGATCCAGCTCGTCTTTTATTAGATCTGTAAGCAAAGTCAAACATGAATATCGCTGACGAAATTCAACGTCTGCACGATTTGCATCAGTCAGGAGCACTGACTGATGCAGAGTTCGCGCAAGCCAAGGCCAAATTATTGGGTTCTCAAACATCTGGCAATCCGGATCAAACACTGGATCAAACCCTCAATCAACTGAATAAATTTCGCCGCTCAAAATCGGATCAGTGGCTAGGCGGAATTTGCGGTGGTCTGGGCAAATTCACCGGATTGGAATCTTGGGTCTGGCGTTTGCTTTTCGTTTTATTCACGTTCTATTTTGGCTTTGGTTTGTTGGCCTACGTACTAGCGTGGATATTTGTGCCGGAAGAAGCTTAGGTAGATTAATCGTGACTACTCAGTCGCTATGATGACGATTAATGAAGGTTTTCGCACTTTAAAAATGGTCGTTTTATAGAGGCTGAACAGTCACGATTAATCGTCATTCCCGCGAAGGCGGGAATCCAGAATTGAGTAGCGTGAAGGTGAATTCTGGATGCCGGATCAAGTCCGGTATGACGTTAATGACTGTTTTCGTTAACGTCGACTCGGGACTGAATAGTTAGGTTTAATCAGTAGGTCATTTTGAAATCAGCGTTTTCAACAACGTAAATAAGCAAGGTAATTCCATGAGTAAACAATTTGATGTCGTCGTTATCGGCGGTGGCCCTGGTGGATATATCGCGGCAATTCGCGCTGCGCAGCTGGGTTTTTCTGTGGCTTGTATCGATGCCTGGAGCAACGACAAAGGTGGCCCGGCCTTGGGCGGTACTTGTACCAATGTGGGCTGTATTCCATCCAAGGCACTGCTGCAATCATCCGAGCATTATGAACATGCCGGTCACGCGTTCGCTGATCATGGTATCGAAGTAAAAGGTTTGGCATTAGATGTCGCGCAGATGTTAGCGCGCAAGAACACCATCGTTAAGCAAAATAATGATGGTATCGTGTATCTGTTTAAAAAAAATAAAGTCACTTTTTTTCACGGTCATGGCTCGTTCGTTCAAGCTGCAAATGGTGCTTACGAAATTAAAGTGGTAGGCAAAGCAGAAGAAAATATCACGGCTAAACATGTAGTGATTGCTACAGGCTCTAATGCGCGCGCATTGCCAGGCGCGGCTTTCGATGAAGAGATGATTTTATCGAACGATGGCGCCTTGACTATCGCAGCAGTACCTAAAAAACTCGGCGTGATCGGCGCAGGTGTGATTGGCTTGGAAATGGGTAGCGTCTGGCGCCGTTGCGGTGCAGAAGTAACGGTACTGGAAGCCTTGCCAGTGTTCCTGGGTGCGGTAGATGAGCAAATCGCCAAAGAGGCGCACAAGCTATTTATCAAGCAAGGTTTATCGATCAATCTTGGCGTTAAAATTGGCGAAATCGTCAAAGGTAAAAAAGATGTCACCGTCAACTACACCGATGACAAAGGCGCAGAACATAAAGCGGTTTTCGATAAGCTGATCATTTCGATTGGTCGCACGCCAAATACCAATGGCTTAAATGCTGAAGCGGTTGGCTTAGCATTAGATGAGCGCGGCTTTATCGCAGTGGATGCGGATTGTAAAACCAATGTGCCCAATGTCTGGGCAGTTGGCGATGTAGTGCGCGGCCCGATGCTGGCGCATAAAGCAGAGGAAGAGGGCGTCGCGGTTGCCGAGCGTATCGCTGGACAGCACGGTCATGTTAATTTCAATACGATCCCGTGGGTGATTTACACCTCTCCTGAAATCGCCTGGGTTGGCCGTACTGAGCAGCAATTGAAGGCAGACGGCGTTGCGTATAAAGCCGGGACTTTCCCGTTCATGGCAAATGGCCGGGCGCGCGCATTGGGTGATACTTCCGGCATGGTCAAGTTTTTAGCCGATGCAACTACCGACGAAATTCTTGGTGTGCATATCGTTGGCCCTATGGCTTCTGAATTGATATCTGAAGCGGTAGTGGCGATGGAATTCCGCGCGTCCGCAGAAGATATCGCACGTATTTGCCATGCGCATCCTTCTTTGTCTGAAGCGACTAAAGAGGCAGCACTAGCAGTAGATAAACGCTCGTTGAATTTTTAATAGTCATTTTTAAAAGTAAAAAATTCCTGGTTAATTTTCAAACTCAGACTACACCAAATTGCATCATTCCCGCGCAGGCGGGAATCCAGTTGCCATACTCGTGCGTAGCAAGCCGATATTAGTGCTGCGCGTGATGAACGACCTGGATTCCCGCCTGCGCGAGAATGACGTGGTTGGATATGTCGAGTTAAGTATTTAATCGGAAAATTTCCGCCAAATCCCCTTTGCGAATACACAGCGCATGAACGTCACAGAGTTTTACCAAGACGCATTGACCAAGCGCGGGTTTCAGGCAGATGCCGCACAGCAGCTTGCCGTTGATCGTCTGCAAAAGACCTATGATGAGTGGGTACTCTATAAAGAAAAACGATCCAATCGGCTCACCAGAATTATCACGCGCCCGGATGTGCCGCGTGGCGTGTATATGTGGGGTGGCGTAGGGCGCGGCAAATCTTTTTTAATGGATAGCTTTTATTCTGTTGTGCCTCTGGTACGTAAGACTAGGGTGCATTTTCACGAATTTATGCGTGCTGTCCATCGCCAGCTCGATGAACTCAAAGGTGTTGCTAATCCCTTGGATGAAGTCGCGCGCCGTATTGCCAAAAAATATCGTCTGATTTGTTTTGATGAGTTTCATGTCTCGGACGTTGCCGATGCCATGCTTTTATATAACTTGCTCAATGCATTATTTGAGAATGGCGTCTCGTTCGTCATGACCTCAAATTATCAGCCGGATAGCTTGTATCCAGATGGCTTGCACAGAGACCGCATGTTACCAACCATCGCACTGTTGAAAGAAAAACTCGATGTACTCAATGTCGATTCAGGCAACGACTATCGCAAGCGCGCTTTAGAGCAGGTAGAAGCCTACGTCACACCACTGTGTGCCGCCACAGATCAACATTTGCGTGAGGCTTTTTTACGTATTGCTGAAGTGGCCGATGAAGATGCGCATATCAATATCGAAGGACGTGATCTCAGGGCCTTGCGTCGTGCTGGTAGCGTCATCTGGTTTGATTTTGCGACCTTGTGCGGTGGCCCACGCTCTCAAAATGATTATCTGGAAATCGCCAGTCGTTTTCATACGGTGATTTTATCTTCAGTACCTGCGATGTCAGCGGCAATGTCATCTGAGGCAAGGCGCTTCACCTGGTTAATTGATGTTTTCTACGATAATAAAGTCAAACTGATCATGTCTGCGGAAGTAAGTCCAGAGCAGCTGTATACTCAAGGTACTTTATCGAACGAGTTCCATCGCACGGTCTCACGTATCATAGAAATGCAGTCACGTGAATACATGGATGCAGACCAGCGCATGATCGCAAGCACTATCTCGTGAGAGATTTATTGGGGAATGAAGATGAAGTTTGATTTACGTCGATTATCGACACTGCTGAATGTAGCATCAATATACATTTTAGTCTTGTCAGCTGGTGATGTTATGGCTCAACAAAGTAAACTAACTTTGCCGCAATTAACTAAGGCGATCGCAAGCTTGGACCAAATTTATGCTGCCGGTGCGATTGGTTCATTATCAATGTCGGAGCAAGCCATAGTCGAGGCAAATGCTGCAAAAAACGATGTTCAAAAATGGTATGCGCAGGCCGAACAGACATGCGCTGAAAATTTTTTCGTCACATCTTGTTTGAATGATATTAAGCTCACGCGGCGCGATAAGCTCGCCATTTTGCAACGTATAAATGTTGAAGCAAAAGCTTGGCAACGTAAACAGCGCATTGAAGAACTTGATGCAAAACTGCAAGAAAAGAATTCGCAGAAGTAGTTTTTAACGCCCGTCATTCCCGCCTGCACGGGAATGACGTTAAGTAAGTAAGGAGGCTGTTTGGAAATGTATTTACTTAGTCCCAAACAAGCGATCACCAGCATCACCCAAGCCAGGCACAATATAGCCGTGCTCATTGAGGCATTGATCGATCGATGCGGTAAGAATCGATACATCCGGATGAGCCGCTTGCATTATTTTAATGCCCTCAGGCGCAGCCAAAAGGCAGACAAATTTGATACTAACGGCACCAGCCAATTTCAAACGCGCAATCGCGGCGGCGGCAGAATTACCAGTTGCCAGCATAGGATCAACTACTATCACTAAACGCTCTGCAATATCTTCTGGTACCTTAAAATAGTATTCAACCGGCTCCAAGGTTGCAGGGTCACGATACAAGCCAATGTGACCAACGCGCGCATTCGGCAATAGATCAAGCATGCCATCCAAAATTCCATTACCAGCGCGTAAAACTGAAATAACGCAGAGTTTTTTTCCACTAATCGCTGGTGCGGCAATCTTTGCGATTGGCGTCTCGATTTCGACATTCTCTAAAGGCAAATCACGCGTCACTTCATAAGCGAGCATTTGACTAATCTCGCGTAAAAGCCGACGAAAATTATCAGTAGTTGTGTCTTTGCTGCGCATTAAACTTAATTTGTGTTGCATCAGTGGATGTCTGATTTCGGTAACGGATTCAGCCAAGATAATTCTCCATAAAAGTTGCGACAATTTCGCCAGTGCTTATTTTACGTGTCTGATTAGGCGAATAGGAATCTCTGTGTGCATTTGAAACAGATTGGCTACAAAACACGAACAATTTCTATTTCCGTCATTCCCTCGGAGGAGGTAATCCAGTAGCCATTTTCGTGTGCAGCACGACTATTTAGAGACCTCACCTGATACACGAACCGCGTTCCCGCCTGTGCGGGAATGACGAAGCAGGCAGTATTTGGGCATCCAAAAAGGAGGTAATAAATGAATTGTTCAGCTGCCAATAAGGCAGATTATTTCACAATGTTTCACAATGGTCATTGCTATAAATATAATATTCCGTAAAATGCCAAGCTTCGATCAACCTCCCGTCTGCGCGTCTCTTTCCATGACCCACCAAGAACTCAACAACAACGCCTATTTCTGGGCCTTGCAAGGCCTGTGTGCATTACACCGCAAACCATTTTCAATCGAGCTAGCCCAGCAACAACTTGCTGCGCCATACACCAATCACTCGCTGGTCAGCGCATTAGAAAGCTATGGTCTCACGGCAAATACCCACAAACGCAAGAGCGCGCAGCTGCACAAAGAATCGTTTCCGCTGCTGGTCTGGCTAAAAATAAAACCACCAGCACAAGACACCGAACAACTCACCATCGATCCAGCCGAACTAGCCCCCGCATTAATCCTGCAAGCCGATACCAGCAACATCCTCGTAGTAGAAAACACCGACACTACTCCGCACACCATCTCCCTCATAGAATTTGATTTACGCTACACCGGCCAAATCACCCGCGTCACCCCAGTCGCCGATCCGGGCAACGATGCCGACACTGCCATGCAAGAGCAACAAGCGCGCCGCTTCGGTTTTAGTTGGTTCATCCCAGAACTTTTAAAACACAAAAAACTCTGGCAAGAAATCCTACTCGCCTCTTTGGTGATACAGCTCATCGCTTTGGCCACGCCGTTGTTTACCCAAGCGATTATCGATAAAGTCGTCGTGCACAGAACCCAAAGCACCCTCATTGTCATCGCCATCGGCATGCTGGTCTTCATGATCTTCTCGGCAGGCCTATCTTGGTTACGTCAATACCTGGTACTGCACACCGGCAACCGCGTTGATGCGGTACTCGGTTCGGCTGTATTCGAACGTCTCTTCAAGCTACCGCCTTTGTACTTCCAGCACCGCTCCACCGGTGTTATCGCCGCTCGCATGCATGGCGTAGAAACCATCCGTGAATTCATTGCCAGCGCTGCTGTCACCTTGATCCTGGATTTGCCCTTCCTGTTTATTTTTGTCGCCATCATGTTTTACTACAGCGCGACATTAACGCTGATCGTGTTAGCGATCCTGGCCGTCATCGTCACCCTCAGCGCCATCGTCGCACCCATGTTTCAAAGGTTATTACAAGAACAGTTTCAGCTAGGCGCACGTAACTAGGCCTTTTTAACTGAATATGTGGTTGGATTAGAAACCGTCAAGTCGCTACAGCTAGAGCCACAGCTCAACAGCAAATACAGCGGCT
>JANYFV010000179.1 GCA_025359635.1 Undibacterium sp.
CTCAAAGCGATAGTCGAAAAAACTTATACGGCAGATGTATATCGCAACGTTCGTCACGAACAACATGCGGCTGATATCACACCTTTACGCATTTTGACTGAAGCAAACGGTCAGAAGCTTATTCTGCAAGCCTTGTCGAACGGCCCGACTTTAGCTTTTAAAGATATGGCGATGCAGTTGTTAGGCAATTTGTTTGAATACACGTTGGCAAAAAAAAATGCTGAGTTAAATATTTTTGGCGCTACATCTGGAGATACCGGTAGCGCGGCGGAATATGCCATGCGCGGCAAAAAAGGCATACGCGTATTTATGCTCTCGCCGTATAAAAAAATGAGCGCCTTCCAGACCGCGCAAATGTTCAGTCTGCAAGACCCGAATATTTTTAATATTGCCGTCGAAGGTGTGTTTGACGATTGCCAGGATATGGTCAAGGCCGTCTCGAATGATCTGGAATTTAAGAGCCGTCAGAAAATCGGCACGGTCAACTCGATCAATTGGGCACGCGTCGTAGCACAAGTGGTGTACTACTTCCGTGGCTACCTGAGCGCTACCAGCAGCAATGATCAAAAAGTCTCGTTCACGGTACCTTCCGGTAATTTCGGTAATATCTGTGCTGGCCATATCGCCCGGATGATGGGCTTGCCTATCGATAAATTGGTGGTTGCTACTAATGAGAACGACGTTCTCGATGAATTTTTCCGCACCGGAGTTTATCGCGTGCGCAAGTCGGCGGAAACCTGGCATACCACCAGCCCGTCGATGGATATTTCTAAAGCGTCCAATTTTGAACGCTTTATTTATGACTTGCTCGATGGCGATACCAAGCGTCTGCTTGCCTTGTTTAACAAGGTTGAGAATGAAGGTGGTTTTGACTTGTCTGGCAAGCCAGGCAGCGACGGTGATGAATTTAAAAACATCGCCAAATTCGGTTTTGAATCGGGTAAATCCGTTCATGCAGATCGCCTTAACACCATTCGTCAGGTAGAAAAAAATTATGGCATTACAGTAGATACGCACACCGCAGATGGTATCAAGGTCGCACTTGAAACAATTCAGCCAGGTGTGCCTATGATCGTCTTGGAAACCGCATTACCTGCGAAATTTAATGAGACGATTCAAGAAGCCTTGGGACGCGATGCAGAGCGTCCAGCGGGTTTTGAAAATATTGAATCCTTGCCGCAGCGTTTTGAGGTGATGACGGCCGACGTGGAAAAAATGAAAACGTTCATCGCTCAACATACTGGCTTGTAGATCTGTTTTAGCGACGATGGTTATAATCTGCAATTTAAAAACGCACTCCTAGTGCGTTTTTAACGCCTGGCCTACCTAATTGCCTCGTATCCAAGGTGCTAGTGCTTGACGTAAACCGGCCTCGCTGTAGCCATGCATGACGTCTCCGCCGACGACAATCAGCGGTACCCCGCCACCGCCTAGTTTTTTATGTCCTTCATATCCTTGTGTGGTTTTTTCGGTATCGTATTCGGTATATCGAATGCCGTTGGCATCAAAAAATTGACGAGCTGCAGCGCAATATCCACACCAAGTTGTTCCATACAAAATCACTTCGGGTTGTTGCAAAGATTGCGTGGAATTATTCACTATTCTATGATTAGTTTTTTTTCTAAAGGCGAAACCGCTTTGCCATGCGATAGCCGCAATGATGGCAAATAATATCAATAATTTCCACGTGCTCGCCGGAATGCTATTGACTGCGTGTTGGCTGGATTTATTGACCAGATCGCGCTGAGTATTTGTCGGCGTGCTGTCGCCAGCCTTCGTGTACGCAACCTGACAAGCCGGACACTGCCACGCTGGGCATGTTTCGGATTCTTTGCGGATATAACTGCATTTCGGGCAAATTTGCGTCATGAATTCGAGAGGATTTAATACTGACAATTCATCATAGCGTAAATGCTGGCAAATTGTGTTTATAGACTCAAGAAAATAATTGACTTTAAGCACACGCTTAGGCAAAGTGGGTTGAACTGATTTTCATGCAATTTTTCAATAAAATTCCCCCATTGAATACTGCCATAAAAACACTATTTGATCGCATGGTTAGACTCTTTTTCGTGCTGGGGCTTTTCTGCACATGGGCAGGTGCCGCGCCTACATCTGAGTTGCGTTTTCAACGGCTTGCTTCACTTGGTGCAGATCAGCTTTCTACGATATCACTCATTCAAGATCGGCAAGGCTTTGTTTGGATCGGCACCAACAACGCCGGTTTGTATCGCTACAACGGCTATAAATCTGAAAAGTATCAATATCAAGCTAACACCCCATTGAGTTTGCCGCACGACAGAGTGTCAGCACTCTTTGAAGATAAAGAGGGCCGTATTTGGGTCGGGACGCAAAATGGTTTGGCGCGGTTTAATGCGGAGAGCGGTGACTTTACGCGATTTTTCCCATCGTCTGGTGCCAATAACCAACGTATTATTAAAGCGATCATTTCCGATGGTAAATCAGGAATGTGGCTGGCTACTTGGGGTGGTTTACTACATTTTGATCCAGCCAAAGAGAATTTTACACTTTACGCACATGATCCTGCGCAGGCGAGCAGTCTGGCAACGAACGACCTGAATGCCGTTGTCTTAGACGATCATGGCGGTGTATGGGCTGGCACCTGGCCAGCGGGTCTGGATTATCTGGCGCCCGGCGCAAGCAGTTTTATACATTTCCGCATCGATTCAGAACTAGCGCCAGATTCCAAGTTAAATATTGTTCGCTCACTGCATCTGGATGCGCAACACAATTTGTGGATAGGGACAGAAAATGGTGTGGTTAAGTGGAATACATTAAGCGAATGGTCGCAACGCCAACGAATTGAATCACCTAACAGCCGCGTCAACAGTATTTATGAAGATAGAGATGGCACGACATGGGCCGCGACATTATCTGCAGGATTACTTCGTTGGGAGAAAAACAGTGACAAATTGTCGCGTTTTGTGAAACGTGCAATTGACCCATATAGCCTTCCATCTGATGACATACGTGCGATATTGCATGATCGTGGTGGAATGTTGTGGGTCGCGTCCTTGACTGATGGCATTGCCCTAACCAATTTGAATAGCAAGGGCTTCAGACGCATTATTCCTATCGATGAAGATGCTGCAAATCCTAATCCGAACAATGCTTTATTGCGTATTGCCGGCGCACCTGATGGACGGCTTTGGTTGAGTAGTAATAGTGGTGTTGCTTTGTATGATTTTGCGAAAGGGAACGTAATAAAACAGTATCAGGCCGACCCTAAACGGCCAGGCTCATTGAGTAATAATCTTGCGTATAGCCTTTTTCAAGAACGCGATGGCCCACTCTGGGTAGGAACGTCAGTTGGCTTAAACCGACTTGACGCAGATGGCAGCTTTAAGATTATCCACTTTGACAGTGTCGCTAATGACTATATCAATACTATCGCGCCGGGAGATAAAGGAATTCTGTGGCTAGGTACTGGTAACAGTCTGATTCGTTATGACAGTAAATTAGAAACTACAAAAAGTTATACGCCAAATTCTTCTGATCCCGCAAGTCGCAGCGTAAAAGGAACGACCACTATTTTACAAGATCGAAGTGGCCGCCTTTGGGCTGGCGCAGAGTGGGTAGGCGGCGGGCTCGATTTGTTAAATATTCAAACCGGTAAGTTTCGTCATTTTCTACATGACGAAAAAAATACCAAGAGTATTAGTAGCGATAACATTTCGTCATTGCATCAAGATGCAAAAGGGCGTTTGTGGGTTGGCGCTGTCAATGGGTTAAATGAAATTATTACAGAAAAAGATGGCAGTATTAATTTCAGACACTATGACGCGAAGGGCAGTGTAGGTACAGAAAAAATCGTTGCGATTGAAAGCGATCTCAATGGGAAGTTATGGCTCAGCACCATCACAGGCTTGATTCGTTTTGATCCTGACAGTGGCTCTGTTGATCGATACTTCGTCGGTGACGGATTATCCGATAGTTTTTCTGGACCTTCGTATCGAGGCGACGACGGTGTGTTGTACTTTGGCGGCAATAAAGGTATGACAGCGGTTTACCCTGGTGTGGTACATAGCGCATCAATTGCGCCACAAATAGCGATTACCGACATCAGTGTTTTTAATCATTCTCTGAAAGACCGCAACATGCCTTCCGGTGTTGAACTTCTTGGTCCGGTAACTGCTGCAAAGTCGTTGAGAATTTCGCGTCAAGAATCTGTATTTTCCATCGAATTTTCCGCATTGCATTTTTCTGACCCTGCACAAAATAAATATGCTTATCAGCTCAAGGGTTTTGATCATGACTGGGTTGAGGCGGATGCAGATCATCGCAGTGCAACTTACACCAACTTAGATCCCGGTAACTATGTTTTTAGTGTTAAAGCTGCCAATGATCGTGGTGTCTGGAGTCAACACGTTGCGAGTCTTGCGGTATCTATCCCACCGCCTTTTTGGCAAACTGGATGGTTTCGTGTACTCATGCTTCTGCTTGTGACAGGATCGATTATTGGAGTGTATCGTTTGCGGGTTGCCAGCCTTACCCGTGATCAGTCGAGATTGGAATCTTTGGTTGCAGAGCGTTTGCAAGAATTACTAGTGCAGCAACAGGTCAATCGCGATACGGCAGAGCGTATGCAAGCTATCTTGCAAAATGCGGCTGATGTGATTCTCACTACCGATCAGAACTGGATTATAGAATCGTGTAATCGTGCTGGTATGGCCTTGTACGGATGGGGAATGCAGAAAATGTTGGGGATGCCATTTTCTAAACTTTGTCATCCGAATGATGCTGAGAAATTACAACAGGTTTTGCAGGATCCGAATTTTGCCAAAATGGGACAAATCAACCTTGAAATGCAACAGCTTCGCCGTAATGGCAGTGCATTCTCTGCAGAACTATCGCTGAGTGCCTTTCCTGATAATGGCCAACGAAAATTTATCGTGATTGTGCGAGACGTTACGGAGCAAAAACGGGTCGAACGAATGAAGAGTCAATTTGTATCAACAGTGAGCCATGAGTTACGCACTCCCTTAACTGCGATTCGCGGAGGGCTGGGCTTGATGGTTGGCGGCGTGACTGGCGTATTGCCACCACCAGCGGCCAAACTTGGTCAAATTGCCTTAAATAATGCCGAGCGCCTGGCTCGCTTGATTGATGATTTGCTCGATATGCAAAAAATTGAAGCCAATATGATGGACTTTAACTTTCAATTGTTACCTCTGCAAAATTTGATCGAAGATGCGCTCGAATCACATCAGGCATTTGCTGATCGATTGGGCGTTGCCTTGTCGCTAGACAGCGTAGTGCCATGTGTTTCCATACGGGTCGATTCGGATCGATTCGCCCAGATAATGGCTAATTTGATGTCGAATGCTTGTAAGTATTCGCCTAAGGGAGAGACGGTCCGGATTCGTGTCTTTAACACGGATGAGAAACGAATTAAAATTGAAGTTATAGATAGAGGGCCGGGTATTCCAGTCAATTTTAGCGACCGAATTTTTCAAAAGTTTTCGCAGGCGGACGCATCCGATACTCGCTCAAAAGACGGCACTGGTCTAGGTCTGGCAATAGCAAAAGAAATGGTTGAAAAAATGGATGGAAACATAGGTATGTATGCAAATGTAGATGGTGGAACGGTGTTTTATATTGATTTCCCTATTATTTCCTTAAGCATGTGATTTGATAATTTGTCTTGCCCGGATTCACGCAGCGCGCCTACACAGCATAGATCCGTTAGTGGTAATAATTCACCATCCATACCGACGAATATACGTTTCGTCTCAATCTAGGCATGCGATCTAGTCTCTTCCTTTAATGTGGCGTCATCAGAAATCGGTGGCTACACAACATGTCACCACCCCTCACCAAGGAAATGACATGCTTGAAATTCGCAACGTGGTAAAAAAATTTGGAAAAAACATCACTGCGGTGGATGATGTCTCGCTCAATCTTGCGCATGGGGTGGTCGGATTGATTGGCCATAACGGTGCTGGTAAAACGACTTTGATGCAAATGATCGCGACCTTGACGCGACCAAGTAGCGGGCAAATCCTGTTTCATGGCGAAGATATTACGAAAAAGCCGAACGCTATCCGCAATCGTTTGGGTTTCTTGCCGCAGGACTTTGGTGTCTATCCGAATTTGAGCGCACTCGAATTTATGCAATATTTCGCCGCGCTTAAAGGTGTGCGCGATGGAGCACGTATCAGGCATTTGCTGGAACTGGTGAATCTGCATGATCATGCCCATCGTGCTGCCTCTACCTTTTCTGGCGGTATGCGTCGCCGTTTGGGTATTGCCCAGGCCTTGCTGAATGACCCGGATATATTAATTGTTGACGAGCCAACCGCAGGTTTAGATCCTGAAGAGCGTTTGCGTTTTCGCAATCTGCTCGCAGAATTAGGATTTAAAAAATTAGTCATTATGTCTACGCATATTGTTTCCGATGTAGAGAGCATCGCTAGCCAGCTAGCGATTATGCGCAACGGGAAGTTAATCGCATTTGAAACACCTGAAATGATTTTGGACAAAGCGCGTGGTCAGATTTGGTCAGCCCAAGTAGGTGGCGAACTATATGATGCCTTGCGCGCCAAGGTGCAAGTTTTACACGCACAGCGCAGTGGCAGCAATGTCAATTTACGTATTGCCCATCCGCATTCACCTTGCCATGGAGCGCAAGCGACTGAACCAAGCCTGGAAGAAGCGTTGATGTCGCAACGCTATGCAGCGCTGGAGCGTGTAGAAGGGCGTGTAGACGGGCGTGTTGAGGGGTTGGCAGCATGAACCTCAACTACAAACTCCATCTCATCAAAATATTAGTCTTAACCGAAGCACGCTTACGCTTGCGTCGTCT
>JANYFV010000244.1 GCA_025359635.1 Undibacterium sp.
AATTTTAGAACGAAAAAAATGAAAATATTTACTTAACGCAACTGCGATGACTTGTCACTCATTTCGTAATTTTCAATTTTATGTTCCGTTCTTATTTTCAAAAAATTCAAAAAATAACTGCGTCAGTAATGCCAATACTGCGGCTGGAATAGCACCTGCCAACATCATGGTGTTGTCATTGATCGCCAAGCCAATCACGATACGCTCACCAAAACCACCAGCGCCAATAAATGCTGCAATAGTTGCGCTACCTACATTGACTACAGCTGCGGTTTTGACACCTGCCAGTATGGTCGGCAAAGCCAAGGGCACATCAATGTAAAGCAGACGCTGCCAGTTGGATAAACCTATTGCTAAACCCGCCATTCTCAGGCCGGCCGGCACTTGCAATAAACCAGTACAGGTATTGCGCACGATCGGCAATAAGGCATACAAAAATAGTGCGATCATTGCAGGCAACATGCCGATCTGACCCAGCAATGCGATGAGCATCGTCAATAGCGCTAACGCCGGCACCGTTTGCAAAATGCCGACCAGCGCCATCACCACTTGCCGCACCCGTGGTCTGTATGCCGCTAATACGCCAAGTGGTAGCGCCACGACACATGCCAGCAACACTGAAGTCAACACCAGTGTGATGTGCTGCCAGGTCAGCGTCCAGAATTTGTCGTCGAATAGCCTTGCCACCAGGCCACTCTTTAGATTGCTTTGATCACGTGGCTTAGCTGCACCGATCTGCATAGGTGAGACTGCGGACAAACCAATTGTCTTTTGTTTTAAAAATGCCTCAGCCACATCAGCAAAGCTTCGCCCTTCCAACTCCGCCTTGACATTCATGGCGAGCATCTCGGCTTCAGTTATTTTCCCCTCCAATGTTTGCAAGGACGCCCATGCTTTTGGAAATCGCTGCACCATATCAAGCCGATACAACAGCACTGCGTCATAGCGGGGGAAGTGTGCCAGATCATCTTGCAGCACACGCAGGCCATATTTACCGATTTGAGAAGAGGTGGAATACACGTCGATCAGATCAACCTGTTGTTTGGCTAAAGCTTCGTAAGCGATGCCATTTTCCAGCACACGCGGATGCTGCGGCAGTGCATAGCGTTGCGCCAGCGCGGGCCAACCATCGTTGCGTCCAAAAAATTCAGGCGATAGCGCGAAGCGTAATTGCGGGGCGCGCGCCAGATCGCTAATTTTATGTATCCCGAGCCGCTCGCTATCCTCGACGCGCATCGCCAAGGCATAGGTATTATTAAAACCCAATGGCACCGCCATCCCCAAGCCCATCTGTGCCAATTCTTGTTGCATCTGCGTTAGTGAACTCGTGGTTTTATGCTTCAAGACTTCAAAGTCTATCGTGCCGGTATAGTCGGGATACACGTCGATACTGCCAGTCTGCAATGCCGCTAGCACCACCGCTGTGTTACCCAGCCCCTGATGATGCTCTGCTTTAACAAATGGTGTGGCAGTCTTCAGTAAGATCTCGCCTAAAATATATGATTCGGTAAAGCGCTTGGAACCTATATGCATGACTTGCTCGTCAGCATGCGCTGGTGCCACGTTCAATAACGCAACGATCATCAACGAGCCCATCAACAAAAAATTTTGCCATCGCCTACGGTGAAAGAAGCCCTGCCTGTTTTTTTTCCAGATCAGTCGCCTGCCGTTAAAGATTTTGTTTAACATTATTCATTCGCTTCGCTAGGTAGACATTAGCTGTTTTATACACCTGAATGGCGGCAATGAATAGGTGGCGTTGCTGTTAATTCGAATGCTATGATTGTTGCGATAAATACGCCAGAAGCATGGAGCCACCTTGCATGAAAAATGAAGCACGCCACCTCAGCGGCACACAACTAGCCGCCGCCCTGCGCGATAGTCGCCAACGTACGCTCGCCCTAGTCATGGATTTAAGCGAAGCACAATGGCAGCCAGCCAAACAAATCGGCATCAATCCGATTGCCTGGGAACTGGCGCACATCGCCTGGTTCGCTGAATTCTGGATTTTGCGCGGCCCACATTATCGTGACGAGCTAGGCTTTGCGCATGCGCAACAAACACCGCGCTTTGCCGGACCAGACACACTGTTTGATTCAGCCAAGCTAGCGCACGCGGCACGTTGGACAGAGCCCATGCCATCGCTTGCAGAGCTGACAAAGCTACTAGCCGATCAGCTAGAAGCCTGTATTGCTGCGATACCAGATACCACAAATTTAGCCGCACAGAGAGTAGATGAGGAATTGTATTTTCATCGACTGGCACTATTCCACGAAGACATGCATGGCGAAGCCTTTTGCTGGATGCGCGCCGCGCTTGGCTACTCTGCGCCAGAACACATGACGATACCAAAAGTAGCCGTCAGCATTTCTCTTTCCATCGATGGAGCTAAAACAAAAATAGGAATCGACCATAGCGCGACCGGCTTTTCCTTCGACAATGAATGTCCAGCACGCGGAATTATATTGAGCAATTACGAGATCGACAGCACACCGCTTTCAGCTGGTGAATTCGCCAAATTCGTAGACGACGGCGGATATGAAAAACCACAATTTTGGCCGGACGAAGCCGGAGCTTGGCGAGCGCAGTCAGTTTGCGCACATCCGCAACGTTGGCGCCGTGGCAGTGGCGGTGATTGGCAAACGCGCTGGTTCGAGTTATGGCTACCACTAGAACCCAATTCAGTAGCAATCCACCTGAACGCATTTGAAGCAAAGGCCTATTGCCTATGGGCAGGGCGGCGTTTGCCAAGCGCGGCAGAATGGGAATATGCAGCAGAAACACATCCGGCATTTAGCTGGGGCCACAGCGTATGGGAATGGACTTCTGATGCATTTGCGCCCTACCCCGGATTTGAAGCCGGGCCATATCGCGAATACTCACAACCTTGGTTTCACAACCACCGGGAATTACGCGGCGGTGCATTTACTACGCACCTGCGCATGCACCACCCACGCTACCGCAATTTTTTTCAGCCGCATCGCAATGATGTGTTTGCAGGTTTTCGTACTGTGGCAATATCAGCCGATACCTGACCTCTTCGGCCTATGGCTAATGATCTGCTAATGCTGCGGCAAGCAGCAGATTAGCGTAGCTAAAATAAGTTTTTTATCAAAACTGGTATGCTGTTTCCCTTGGCCAATTTGGCAGCAAATTTTAATTCATCATGTCTAGCTCTAACCTCGCACGACTTCTCCTGCTCGGCCTTATTTGGGGCACTAGTTTCATGCTCATGCGCATCGCCGCACCAGTTTTTGGCCCTATGCTCACCACCTTTGGCCGTGCCGCACTCGGTGCTCTGGCATTGTATTTGTTTGCGCGTTATCGCAGAGTCGATATGGCATGGCGGAAAAATGCCAAAACCTATTTCGTGATAGGCCTAGCCAATACCGCCATTCCGTTTAGTTTATTCGCCTGGTCGGCGCTGTATATTCCTTCAGCGTATATGGCCACCATGAATTCTCTGGCGCCTATATTTACTGCTGTATTTGGCTTTTTGATGCTGGCGGAACGTCTGACACCATTGCGCATTGCTGCGTTTATCTTGGGCTTGTTCGGGGTTGCCGTTTTGGTTGGAATCGGGCCAACCACAATCACGCCACAAGTCATCGGCGGTGTCCTGGCAGGAATTGGGGCGGCCATCAATTATGGTTTTGCCGCTACCTATACGCGGATGAATGCCAGCAAAATTCCTTCGCTTGCCACTGCCTCTGGTAGTCAGTGTGCAGCAGCACTGGCGTTGCTGCCGTTTGCTCTGCCGGGTATACCTCATGCCTTAGAATTTGGCACGCTGCAAGCCAGTCTGGCAGTGATTTTTCTGGGTTTAATTTGTACTGGTGTCGCGTATGCTCTTTTCTTCCATCTAATCGCATCTGAAGGCGCAAGCAAGGCCGTTACCGTCACATTTTTGGTACCGGCCACCGCTTCAGTCTGGGCTTGGCTGCTGTTAAGCGAGCCGATCACCATGGGCACCGTAATCGGTATTTCTATCGTTCTGATCGCTACCTCCATGGCACTCGGTTTACTAAAACTACCAGCACGGGCGAAAAGCTAAATCGCGCATCAATTTTTGATAAAAAATCGAATGCAAATTTACTATTCGTACAACATGAATTACGCAATTTAACACTGAATAAATTAGACTTGTCTGTGCTAACATTTGACGAACAAATCTGTCTTCCCTTGTACACATATAGGAATTCCCCCCATGAACACAAGAACCAAAATTACCCTTGCCACGCTACTCTGCGCGGCTACTCAAATAACAAACGCCACACCAGCCAATGATAAATGGCATGCCAAAGCGCGTGAGCTACTTGCCCATTCAGTCAACATTCCCACGGTCGAGAATCGAGGTCGGGTACCAGAACTGGCGAAGTATCTGGCCGATCAATATCGCGCAGCAGGTATCGCGCCGGCTGATATTAAAATTATTCCTTATGACGCCACGCCAAAG
>JANYFV010000248.1 GCA_025359635.1 Undibacterium sp.
GCTTGGCTCATCGACAATGATCTTTTGAAAGCGCCGCTCTAAAGCCGCATCTTTTTCTATGTATTTGCGGTATTCATCCAAGGTTGTGGCACCGACACAATGCAACTCGCCGCGCGCCAAAGCAGGCTTGAGCATATTGCCGGCATCCATCGCACCTTCCGCCTTACCTGCGCCTACCATGGTATGTAATTCATCGATGAACACGATGGTCTGGCCTTCGTCCATGGCGATTTCTTTGAGCACGGCTTTCAGGCGTTCTTCAAATTCACCACGGAACTTGGCACCGGCGAGCAAGGCCGCCATATCTAGCGACAAGACACGTTTAGACTTGAGACTATCGGGCACTTCGCCATTCACGATACGCTGCGCCAGGCCTTCTACAATCGCAGTTTTACCGACGCCTGGCTCACCGATCAAGACCGGATTATTTTTGCTACGGCGTTGCAAGATTTGAATCGCGCGACGGATTTCATCGTCGCGCCCGATGACTGGATCAAGTTTGCCTTTACGAGCGCGCTCGGTCAGATCCATGGTATATTTTTTAAGGGCTTCGCGCTGGCCTTCCGCTTCCTGATTATCGACATTGCCACCGCCACGCACAGAACTGATGGCTGACTCTAATGCTGTGCGAGTCAAACCATTTTCACGAACTTGCTTACCCGCTTCAGATTTATCATCAATCAATGCAAGCAAGATCATTTCACTGGCGAGAAATTGATCACCGCGCTTTTGCGATTCTTTTTCTGCCAGATTCAGTAAGCCAGTTAATTCACGACCGATTTGGACTTGCCCGTCGGTGCCGGTCACTTTTGGCAAGCGATCCAGTGCACTCTTTAAGCCATTAGTGAGGCTGACGACATTAACGCCAGCGCGCTGCAACAATGAGCGCGCGCTGCCATCATCTTGATTCAGCAGAGCTAGTAACAGATGGACTGGCTCTATATATTGGTTATCATTGCCAACGGCCTGGCTTTGCGCATCTGCCAATGCTTCTTGCAATTTGGTCGTTAATTTATCTAAACGCATGACCGCTCCTTATGAATAATCTAATTTACCATTTCATTTTTAAATCATTCGTGTTTAGGCAACGAGCCGAAGACAGTGCTTTTGCACGGCGAGGCGAAGGCAACAACATGAATGATTTAAAATTGAAATTACTGATCAGATTAGGATAATGAAGCTTATTTCAAGAACCGTTCAAACTAAAAGTGCAGAAACTTTGCGCTGTCGCAAATCTCTGTACAGATTAGTCACTTTTCCGGACTTGGTTTTATGAAAATCGACCGCTAGTTTTGAATTGCTCGGTGGCACGCACCAGTTCAGCTGCAATACCAGGCTCCATCGCTGCATGGCCAGCATCTTTAATCATATGGAATTTTGCCTGCGGCCATGCCTGATGTAAGCGGTAGGCCGAGATTGGCGGGCAAATCACGTCATAGCGTCCTTGCACGATGACAGCTGGCAAATGGCGGATCAAATTGATGTTTTTGATCAGCTGGTCTTCGTCCATGAAGGCGGCATTGAGCATGTAATGCGCCTCCAGCCTGCCTATACCCAAACACACCGCATCGGATTCAAATTGTTCTATCGCCTCGGCTTGAGGTTCAAAAAAAAGGCATGAGCCTTCGTAGCGGCTCCAGTTGCGCGCTGCCTCCAGATAAATCGCCGGGTCATCACAGAACAATCGCTTAACGTAAGCTTGCAGCAAATCACCTCGTTCTGCTTCCGGTATCACTTCGGCGAATCGCTTGTGCACTTCCGGATAGAAATTTTTCATGCCATTAACGAACCATTCCACCTCGTCCTTGGTACACAAAAAAATCCCGCGCAGGATAAACCCCAGGCATTGATCAGGGTAGGCCTCGCCATACGCCAGCGCCAAAGTCGAGCCCCAAGAGCCTCCAAACACCAGCCATTGAGAAATACCGAGCATCGCGCGGAGTTTTTCTATGTCTGCGATCAACAAATCGGTGGTATTTTGCCGATATTCGCCCAGCGGGGTAGATTTGCCGGCTCCACGTTGATCAAACAAAACAATACGATAATGCGCAGGATCAAAAAAACGCCGGTGTATTGCCGAGATGCCGCCGCCTGGCCCACCATGTAAAAACAATACGGGCTGGCCTTCTGGATTACCGCATTCTTCCCAGTACAAAGTATGCAGATCATCGACCGCCAGGCTACCGTGGCGAAATGGCTCGATTGGCGGAAACATCATGGTATTTTCAGACATGGTCATAAGAACGTCTTAATGAGTGAGAGCGCGCCAGCTGGCAAAACCGGCAAAACAAAGCAAAATGGAACCCGACAAATGCAGCAAGCTATGCCCGGCTGCCCATACATAATTGCCCTTATGTAGCAAGCCCATCGCCTCACCTGAAAAAGTCGAGAAGGTCGTCAAACCGCCAAGAAAACCAGTAATCACGAACAAGCGCCACTCTGGCGAGAGATGCGGAAAATCAGAAAAAAAAGCCATCGCCAAACCGATGATATAGCCACCAATCAAATTGGCCATCAGTGTCCCCAAAGGTAGCATGGTATGCAAGGAGTTAAGCCACAGCCCCAAACCCCAGCGCAACCATGCGCCCAATGCTGCACCAAAGCCTACAGCCAGCGCTCCTAACCAGGTCATATGCCCACCTTAGAATTAGTTGAAACGATACCCCATTTGCTGACCGCTGTATCGTCCGCTTCACGTGCATCGACCCAGCGTTCTCCTTCTGAAGTTTTTTCTTTTTTCCAGAAAGGTGCCTGGGTTTTAAGGTAATCCATAATAAATTCACAGGCCGCAAAAGCCTCCCCACGGTGCGCTGTTGCCACCGCCACCAGAACGATTTGGTCCAACGGTTTCAGCGCGCCGACACGGTGTATCACCAGACAATCCATCAAAGACCAGCGGCTAGCTGCTTGCGCCACGATCTCTTGCAGTGCTTTCTCGGTCATGCCAGGATAATGTTCCAGCTCCATCGCTTGCACATCGAGACCATCGTTCAGATCACGCACTACGCCAACAAAACTCACTACCGCACCTATCGCCGGATTATTCGCGCGCAGCTTTGCTATCTCTGCGCTCAGGTCAAAATCTTCTGTTTGGACAAAAATCGCCATTTTTAGTTAACTTCTCTTGATTGATGCCAATAAGGCGCCAGCGCCCATGAAGGTAGCGCCAGACACCCGGTTAAACATTTTGGCACGCCCTTGAGTTTGTAACCATGGCGCCGCGCGTGAGGCGAAATTGGCATAGAACATTAGCCAGAAACATTCAAAGCAAATAAAGGTCGCACCAAGGATCAGAAATTGCGGCATTTGCGGCAAAGCTGGATTTAAAAATTGTGGAAAAAATGCTGAGAAGAACAGCAAGGCTTTAGGGTTACTGGCACCAACAAACAGTCCTTGCAAATATAAGGCCGACAAAGATTTTTGCGTTCCAGTGCTACTGCAATCAACCGTGATACTCGATTGATTGGAAAAGAAAGTTTTAATGCCGATATAAATAAGGTAAGCCGCTCCCAGCCATTTAATCAGATTGAAAATTTTCTCAGAACTTGCCAGCACTGCACCTAAACCAAAACCAGATACGGCCATGATCACGCAGACAGCAGTGATACTACCAAGCGCACTGGCAAAGGTACGGCGTGCGCCAAAATGGATGCCATTGGTAATGCACATCAAAACGGCAGGGCCAGGTATCACGGTCAAGACAAAAACCGCAGCCACATACAACATCCACATTTTCATTTCCATTTTCCGGCTCCAAAATTTCAATAATTAATCTTATCCACTAGCCACCAGTAACGGGAGGGAAAAACGCCACTTCAGCACCGTCCTCGATCGCAGTTTCCGCTGTCGTCATCTGAAGATTATAAGCCATGCGCAAAGCCCGGCCTTCTGCCAGCACTTCGGCCCATACTCCACCGCGCGCGATCAAGAATTCTCTGACTTCGCCGACAGTCTTAATTTGCTCAGGCAAAGCTAGCAGCTCTTCAGAAATACCCAGCTTTTCACGCACGCTGGCAAAAAATTTTAATTGAATTTTCATAAGTTAATTCATCAAGCTAGAAAAAGGAATAAATTTAACCACATCACCTGCGTTAATGATGTCGCCCGCAGGCAAATCGATTAAACCATCACCCCACACGGTCGAGGTCAGCACGGCGGAACTTTGGTTGGCGAATAAATCCAAGCCACCCCGTGCATTGATTTTGGCCCGCAGGAATTCATTGCGTCTATCAGGTTTTTTTAATTCAAAATCTGCCCGCATCATGAAGGCTTGCGGCGTCACATTTAGAACACCTTGCATGCGAAAAATGAAGGGCCGGACAAACAATAAAAACGTCACGAAACTCGACACCGGGTTACCAGGTAATCCGAGAAAGAATGCGCTTCCATCAAGCTTATTGATCTCGCCAAAGGCCAAAGGTTTGCCTGGCTTGACAGCGATCTGCCACATATTCAAACGCCCTTCTGCTTCCACCGCTGGCTTGATATGGTCTTCTTCGCCAACCGAAACGCCACCCGAAGTGATGATCAGATCATGCTCCTTCGCTGCCTCGCGCAAGGTAAGTCGCGTCGCCTCCAGACTGTCTGGCACGATGCCATAGTCAGTCACTATACAACCGAGATTTTGTAACAAGCCATTCAGTAAAAAACGGTTCGAGTTATAAATCGCGCCAGGTTTTAATTCTTCACCTGGCATAGTCAATTCGTCACCGGTAAAAAACACCGCCACACGTAATTTACGCCACACCGGTAAATTCGCCAGACCAACTGAGGCAGCCAAACCTAACTCTTGCGCACGCAAACGTGTGCCTGCCGTCAATATGGTAGCGCCAGCCGTAATATCTTCACCCTCACGCCGTATCCACTCACCTTTGGCCGGTGTATGTGACACCGTCACGAACTCTCCATCAGCGGCACACTGCTCTTGCATCACCACCGCGTCCGCCCCTGGCGGTATCATCGCACCGGTAAAGATCCGGGCCACCGTACCAGCTTCCAATGGCTGCGCAATATGCCCGGCAGGTATCCGTTGCGACACCCGCAAACGCGCTTGTCCACTGGCGCAATCAATGGCGCGAACCGCATAGCCATCCATCTGGGTATTGTCCATCGGTGGGACGTTCAGCAACGAATCTTGTGCCTGCGCGAGTACCCGGTCGTTTGCTTCTAGTGTAGTGATGATTTCTGTTTCCGCGACTGGGCGCACTGCAGCCAGTAAAAAATCTAGCGCTTCGGCTACGCTTAACATGGGTTTTTTTGTGGTCATGAGAATTTGAATTTGAGTCATTCTATAAACATTGCATTACGAGTATGACTTCGGTTTGTGTAAGTAATTTACTGGTTGACTGTCACAGGCAAAGGCATGCCGATCTTCCAATTTGCGGCAACGACGTCCGCAGCTTTCAATTCATCTGAAGTAAGTTTCTTTGCCGCGAAATCTCGGCTTTTTGCAAAATTCTTATTCATTTTCACCGCAAGTTGACAATAAGTATATGCCAACACCAAATTTGATGACACACCTCTTCCAGTTTCATAGAGCGCAGCCAAACTGATAAAACCCATGCCATATCCAAGCTTGGCAGCTTGACTATAAAATTCAATCGCACGTCCGTAGTCTTGTGCCACTCCTTCGCCATTTTCATACATATCTCCGAGATTATTTTGCGCTAACAAAGATCCCTGATCGGCAGCTTTTTTATACCAGCTGGCAGCCTCTATGGCATTTTTTTGTATGCCCTTTCCGAATTGCAGCATAAGTGCCAGGCTAGCTTGTGAAAAACGATTGCCCTGCTCAGCCGCCTTTCGATAATACATTTCGGCCTTAACAGCATTCACCGTCACCCCGTCCCCATACTGAAACAGGTCACCTAGTTCGTCCTGTGCAGGGGCATATCCAGCCATTGCTGCCATTTCAAACCAGTTGCGTGCCTTATCCTTGTCAATCCGCACGCCACGACCAACAAGGTATCGTCGGCCCATTTCTAATTGCGCCAACATATATCCTTGTTTAGCGGCCTTTTCATACCATTCTGCCGCTAATTCATCGTCTTTATTCACCGCAACACCATTTTCATAAGCGACACCGATATTATATTGCGCGCTGTAATCGCCTTGTGCCGCTGCTAATCTATAAAAGACTAATGCTTTCTTTTCGTCTTTAGGCACGCCATAGCCCATTTCATAAAGATAGCCAAGCTGAAGCTGTCCTTCGGCATTGCCCTGTGCGCTCGCACGCGAACTCCACTGCAATGCTAAGAAATAGTCCTGCTTTACCCCCAAACCTTCGCGATAAAAGCGAGCCAAAGCTGTCTGTGACTCTGCATATCCCTGTTCAGCAGATAATCTAAAGTAATAAAACGCTTGTTTATCATCCTTAGGGACCGCTTCACCCAGACGGTACCGATCACCTAGGTTATATTGAGCGTTATAATCACCAAGCGATGCACCGTTTTTATAGAAGGCAAGAGCAGTTTCGTTATTCTTCAGAACTCCTTTTCCAGTAGCGTACATCACTCCCAACATATTGACTGCGCTTGGAACCTCTTGTGCTGCAGCCAATTCAAACCAATGTAGCGCCTGTGAATAATCTTGTTTTACGTGGTCACCACGGTAGTACGCAAGGGCGAGTTCTTCTTGTGCATTGGCCACTCCCGCATCTGCACTTAAACGTAATTTTTCCAGGCCCAGGGCGTAATCCTTCTTTGCAATCGCGCGCATCCCGGCTTCATAATTTGCGTCAGTAACTTCGAGGCGCTG
>JANYFV010000250.1 GCA_025359635.1 Undibacterium sp.
AAAGAGCATGGTCGGTATTAAAAAAACCGAGGCATGTCGTGCGATTTCTGCTGCCATGTTGCACGCTGGTACTGGCGATAGTCGCTTAAATGAAGAGCTTGATAATGCTGTTGCAGCTAGTCGTGACAACGTTGGTCTTTCTACCGATATGAAACTGGGATTGGCCAAGAGCTGCCTTGAGAATAATCTGGAAGACGCGGCATCTGAAGTGATCATGGATGTGATGCGTAATGCACCGAATAAAGAAGCGGTATCGCGCGCCATGGAGGTATTTGAAAGCGCCGGTAAAGGGCATCTGGGTAAAGAACTAGCCGAACGCAGCCAAAAAGAAGTCATGGATTTAGTTGCACTTGGCGTGCAAAAAGCCAAGCAAGGTGATTTCCGTGGCTCGGTCGACTTGATGACTGCTGCTGCGCGTAAATCGCCGGATAATTTACAAGTTGTGATGAATGCGGCGTTGGCCTCCTTGAAGTGCCTGGAGAATTTGGGATGGGATCAACAAATTGGTATGCAGGCGAGGCAATTGATTGAATCCGCCGCCAGACTTGATCCTATGAATCCACGTTTAAAAGCGATCCGTGGTTTGTACGATGAACTACAGAAAAAATATGGGATTGATGTAGTTCGAAAAGCTTCATCATTATCATGATGCACAAGCCGATGCACAACTCGATTGACAACTCTGCAGATAAGCCGGCACAACATGTGCTGGAGACTCCTAGAGAGCGCCTGCTGGCACAAATTAAAGAAGATAAAGGATTGCCTACCTTAGGTGCCGCCATTTCTAAAGTGGTGGAAATTACTTCGTCTGGTGAAGATTCGGTCGCTGAATTGGCGCATTTTGTGTTATCTGATATTGGGCTGACACAAAAAATATTACGGTTATCAAATACCATCCATTACCGCACTGCTGCCAGCGTGCCAGTCACGACAATCTCGCGGGCGATTTTTCTTCTTGGTTTTAATGCCGTTAAAACCAGCGCCACAGCGATGTTGCTAGTAGATTGTTTTAAAGATAAAAAACAGGCACAAAGCGTACGTAGAGAATTGGTGCATGCATTATGTGCCAGCATCATGGCACGAGAACTATCTCAATTGAGTAAATTTTCCGATACAGAAGAAGTCGCAGTAGCAGCCTTGTTCAAGAACATTGGACGTGTTTTGGTGGCTTCTTTTGAACATCCTTTATACATGCAAATTCAGCGCCAGCAAGCACTTGATGCTGGCATGGCTGATGTTGCCGTCAAGACCTTGTTTGGATGTAGCTATGAGCGTTTTGGTGAGGCGGTACTGCAGGAGTGGAAGATTCCTGAGACTATTATTCAGGCACTGGCGCCATTGCCTGGTGGTGAATTGAAAAAAACTGAACATCGTAGCGATTGGCTAAAGCAAGTCGCAAGTTTTAGTGATGCACTGGCTGATATGTTAGCCAGTAGCGATCAACAATTTTTAGCGAAAACCATGTCGCAGAGATGTGAACCGTTACTGAAGCGATATGGCAAGGCGCTAGAATTAGGTCAATCTCAGTTAGAACAAATTTTACTCAGAGTAGAAAAAGAAACCCGGGAATTGGCGAATAGTATGGACCTTGCCATGCCGTTAGTTTCTTTCGGTGATGCGGCAATTGAAGCATCAATTGAAACACCAGATGCCGACCCACTGAGCGAATTTTTGCTTCAAAGTTTTGATTCCGATCAAGTGCAAGAGGTATCACGTTATCCCAGCGGCAAACCCACTAATGCCCGTGATCTGTTACTGGCTGGGGTGCAAGATGTAACACAGATGTTGGCATCAGACCAAAGCAAGCTAAGTGATTTGATTTTGTTGGTGTTGGAAACTTTATATAGCTCTATGGGTTTTAGATTTGCCACGGCTTGCTTGCGTGATGTGCAAAATGCCCGTTATATGTCACGTGTTTCCATAGGTGATCGTTACGCTGAATTGCAAAAGGAATTTATTTTTCCGGCACAAGCAGAGGACACTATTTTTCATTTGGCGATGAACAATAATGCCGATTTGATGATCTCTGACGCTACTGTGCCTAAGATACAGAATATGCTTCCTTTGTGGCATAAAAAATTATTGCCCGATACGCGTAGTTTTATCGTTCTCCCACTGGTTGTACAACAAAAACCGCTAGGTTTTTTCTATGCTGACCGCATTGTCACGGCAGACGAGGGCGTACCACCCGATGAAACCGCGCTCATCAAAACCTTGAAGAGCCAATTGGTGGCGGCAATGGTAAGACGATGAGACGGTAAATTCACCGTCTTGTACATGAATTACTGCCTCAGCCCAAAGGTATTTCCTGCTTCTTCGCCAAGGCATCAATATCCTGCCAGATGGTCATCTGATTGAGTAAACGGGTGGCTGGGTCGAGCATGGCATTAAGATTAAAGAAACGCTCTAATGCTGTCTCGTCGAAACTGCTCGTTTGCGAGAAATTGATGCGGCCATATTGCTTCTTGAATGCAAGCAGCAAATCACCTGGCGTATCTTTGTGCCAGGATTGCATCAGACCACCAACCATTAAAGCGCTATCGGTTGTTTGTTCTAGTACTCTCGGGTTTTTAGCGCTGCCTACGTCTTTGTAATCAAGCAAACGTGGAAAGTAGAATTGCTTAATCCAATTTGCCGGTATGCCGTTTGGGCGAAGTAGGCTGCCGCTGCGCCAGAGTTTCCAACTTTTGTCGCCATTCTCATCGTCGATAAAGTGATCGTCTGCTTGTAAAAGGCAATCTTCTTCCAGCGTAATCTCCAAGACAACGGGCAAACCTGCTTGCGCCGCAATCTCTTCCAACTCGGGCATTTTTGGTTTTTCGCCATGGGCATTTTGTAGTTGCATGACAAACTGGGATAACACTTCTTGATTTGCCGCATGCAATGCGCTGGTGGCATTGCAAAAAGCTGCGCACGCAGCATGATAAGCCATCAGTTCGCCGACATAAATGCCAGTCGAAACAGTAGTGGCGTCATCGTCAAGTGAAAGCCCTTGTCGCACTGTGTCTGCTGCAATTCCATGACGGAAAATCGGATAAAGGGCGGTCGATATTGTGCCAAATTTGACCTTGGTTCCTGCTGTAAGAATCATTTCGCTCATGCTATTACTTTCACTCTGAATATCTTAATGTGTTCATAAAAATTTCTCGCCGATTCCTAGCAATACTAGTGCGCCCAAGATGGCAAAGACCGCGGCTGCAATCCAACGCACGATATGGAAAGGAAAATTCGGTGCCGCAATTTTGCCCAAAAATACTGCGGGGACATCGGCGATCATCATGCCTAAAGTCGTACCTGCGATCACTAGCGGCAAGTTACTGTATTTGGCCGCCAAAGCGACTGTGGCAAGCTGAGTTTTATCGCCAATTTCCGCTATAAAAAACGTCACGCAGGTCAAAAGGAAAACACCATAACGACCTTCATTAATAGTTTCTTCCGCTATCTCATCTGGTTTTAATGTCCATGTCGCTATTGCCAAAAATGACAAGCCCAAAGCCCAACGCAGTAAATCTGAAGAGATGTGGCTCACGACCCATTGGCCAAGTAAGCCCGCTAAGGCGTGATTGGCCAAAGTGGCGACGAGGATGCCGAGCACAATGGGAATCGGTTTTTTATATCGCGCGGCCAACAACAAAGCGAGCAATTGCGTTTTGTCGCCGATTTCACCAACGGCAACAGCAAGGGTAGAGACGAGGAATGCTTCCATGATTGTATGCGGGATGGGGCAAGTTAACGATGATACACACGTCTTAGCCCCATCCCTGGAATGCGAAAACATATATATCAAAAGTCTTGCCAAATCGAATAAGGAATTGTGATGGAACTTGTTCAACAATTCGACATTTGATTAAACGCACCATGGCCGGATGACCAAGTATGTTGATACGTTTCTTTCAGTAAATTTACATGAGCTTAAAACAAGCTAGCAAACTGAAAGAGGCTACTCCCCAATGAATATCAAGTCGAATTATACTGCATAGCCTATTTAACCTTGATTTTTCTGGATATTGGTCGATATTGTTAAGTGCTAGTATTAGTTTTAAGCACCGTAATTGATTTGCTTGCCGAATAGAAAGAGGAGAGCAAGATGAACATCCGCATCCCTGCTACAGTCGTCACCCCGCTTCCCACGTCCATCACGCCGATTAAAGTGCGCGACAATGAATTGAGTGAAACCTCCAATAAAAATGTTTCAGTCGCAACGCCTGCCGAAGATACGGTGGAGTTAAACGCCAGTGCCAAGACTGATTTGACTTACGCTGACCCGCGTTTGAATAAAACTAGCCAAAAACCAGATATCGAGGCGCTACTGGAAGAGTCCAATCAAAAGGCGCAGGCAATCGTCGATTTGATACTGCCCTTGGTCGAACAGCAAGGTCTGAATTTGGCAAAAGTGGTCAGTGGCGAACAAAAACTGAACGCTGATCCAAAGGCGATAGAAGCCGCCAAAGCTGCGATAGCTCCGGACGGTGAATTCGGCGTACAAAAAACTGCGGAACGCATACTGAGTTTTGCCAAAGCGGCGATAGGTGGAGACCCCGCCAAATTGGACAAAATTCGTGCTGCGGTCGAACTGGGTTTCAAGCAGGCGGCGGATATTTTGGGTGGGACTTTACCTGAAATCAGTCAGCAGACCCTAAGCGCAATCCAGACTGAGTTTGATCGTTGGAAAGCTGATGGAATTCCTGCTGGCGATACCGTGACATTGGCTAGCAATGCACCTCCTGCTAAAGTTGCATAAGGAACCTTAACGTGTGCACGCGGGTTACTTGGTTTTAGCCTAGGTATTTTGCGATTTCACTACGGTAACAGTACATTCCGCCTCTGCCACAACTTGCGCTGAAACGCTGCCTAGATAGCGCCGTATGCTTGAGCTACCGCGTGATCCTATAACGATGTGATCTACCGAATTGTTACGTGCATATTCGATTATCGCTGCCGCCGCATCGTGCGCTTCCAATACATGAAAAGTGATTTTTCCTGGGTGGATATTGAGCGGTCGCGCCCAATGTTTAAGTTCAACTAATTGTTTGACGTGCACGTTTTGTCCGTCTTGCACGATCCCTTCATCCATGCCGATGCGATTGATTTTGCGTATCGTCAGGCAGGCCAGGCGGGCACCCGGTTGCGTTTCAAGTATGCGCCTGGTAATGCTACGCAAATTGTCGGCTAACGTTGCCGTGCCATTCGTCAGATCAAGTGCCGCAACGATAATCGGTGCTTGCGAGAGTTGTTCCGAGACGCTGTGCTGCAATAATGGTTCTGCACCGGCAGCACGAAACCGCCGTTTGAGTACTGCGAAAAATCCATCCTGCGTCGCTTTTTCTGCCCTTGCTGTTAGTAGGATCTGTGCCGGATTTTGCAATTGGAAAGCGAGTTGTGCCGCTGTATCAAAACGGGCTGACGGCTCTACTTCCAGGCAACGCAAGATAATTTCTTGCAACCAGTTGGGAATAGCTGGGTTATGTTGGCAAGGCGGTATCGGGTCACGATATAAGCGTTTTTTTAATCCGGCAATGGAGGTCGGATGGCCGAACGGGCGCTCTCCTGTCGCCAAGTGATACAGCAGCACACCAAGCGCGAACAAGTCGCTACGCGGTTCGTTACGTACACCTAATACCTGTTCAGGCGAAATGTAGGGCCCGGTACCGAGCGGCAGATGAAACTCTTCATCGAGTAAATCAGGCAATTTTTCGTGACGTGATAATCCATAATCGATGAGGACCGCATCACCATTCGAGCGAAACATGATATTGCTGGGTTTGATGTCAAGGTGAATCACATGTTGACGGTGCAGATCTTGCAAAGCGTGCGCGACTTTGATGCCCACATTTATGACTTCGTCAATCGGTAGAGGCGCATCTTCAAATCTGGTACGCAATGAAGTGCCGGCAATATGTTCCATCACGATATACGCTTGCGCATCAAAATCACCTGCGTCGAAGTAACGAGGTACGTGTGACCCTTTGAGCTTGGGCATGATCATCTGCTCAACCTCAAAGGCAACAATCGCAGTCGGATCATCTGTCGAAAATAACAAGGGCACTTTCATGATCAAATCTGAAATTTTCTCTTCGTCCTCTTTTTTTTGTCGCGCTTTGAGATCGGTGACGCGCCATAGTGCCGCCATGCCGCCAGTGTGGAGTTTTTCCTCTAGCCGATAGCCATCCACTTCCATTCCTACCTGTAGGCGTTGCTGACGATTGGATTCCAATTCAGCCTCCGGTAATAAGCCGTTGCCCTAGGCTGGCAGGTAGGCCAGCGGCGATGATTTTTTCAGCAGCTGTATTGGCATCGTAAGGTACGCGATAGTAGGTCAGATCGTGCGTTACTGTATCGAAGGTGGCGTAGCAGGCCGCAGGATTACCATCTCGTGGTTGGCCAACTGATCCTGGTATGACTAACCAGCGGCGTTGTTTGCTAAGCGGAATACTATTTTCTGGGGCGGGTACAAATTCCCCTGTTTTGCCAGTCATGGTCATGTGATACAAGGTCGGCATGTGCACATGGCCACAGAAAGTGATCTGCGCTTTGGTGGCGTGCATGCTGCGAGTTGCTTCCATCGCGCCATCAATGTATTCCCATTTTTCTGGTGCCCAGGCATTCGCATGCACGAATAACAACTCCTGCATTTCGATACGAAACGGCAGATTGCTAATAAAACTCAAGTGTTCAGGTGATAGTTGAGCGCGAGTCCATTCCACCACTTGATATGCAACAGGATTCATGCCTTTTCGTTCTTCTTCGATTAAGGCGATATCGTGATTGCCCATCAATACATAGGCGCCACGGCTGGCGTACTCCATTACGGTATCAAGCACCCAGGCGGGGTCGGCACCATAGCCCACCAGATCACCTAAAAAGGCATATTGCGTCACGCCTTGTTCTTTTGCATGGGCGAGGCAAGCGCTAACTGCCTCGCGATTGGCGTGTAGATCAGTGAGAAAAGCGATCAGCATGATGAAATAAAGTGATGGACATTAAATCATAGTAGACCGTGAAACTAACGGCAGGCTTACAAATTGCTGCTTTTTGCTCGGCCGATATATTGTTCATAGCCACGCGCACGCAATGTGCAGGCTGGGCAGCTGCCACAGCCATGACCCCAGGCATGCAATACGCCGCGTTCGCCCAGATAGCAAGTATGGGTGTCAGCGCGTATCAGCTCAACTAAGGCGGAGCCACCAAGTTGCTCGGCGAGTTGCCAGGTTTCTGCCTTATTGATCCACATCAGCGGTGTCTCCAATTTCAAGCGGGTTGCCATGCCAAGATTGAGCGCTACTTGCAAGGCCTTCATACTGTCATCCCGGCAGTCGGGGTAGCCAGAAAAATCAGTCTCACACATACCACCGACTAAAACGTTCATGCCGCGCCGATATGCCAGCGTCGCTGCCACTAACATAAACATCAGATTGCGACCTGGCACAAAGGTATTCGGCAAACCATTTTCTTGCATGCTGATTTCTATCTCTTCTGTCATCGCTGTGTGTGACAGTTGTGAAATTAAACCGAGGTCAATCAGGTGGTCTTCTCCAAGTTTGCTATTCCATTCGGTCGAAAAATCACGTACTTTTTTTAATAAAGTTGGGCGCATCGTGAGTTCGATTGCATGGCGCTGGCCGTAATCAAAACCGATAGTTTCTACCCGTTGATACTTGGATAATGCCCACGCCAGGCAGGTAGTGGAATCTTGCCCGCCGCTGAATAAGACTAAGGCGCTGTCGTTGCTTGGTTTCATATATTTAGACTAAGTGATTGCTAAGGCTATTAAAATTTTCTTAAATGATGCGTCATTTACGTATGGAATCCAATATTTGATCCACGTTGTCGCCATCCGCATCGCTAAATTTTAAGCGGACTGGATACCATTCTAATTTTGGTGCTAACCATATTTCCAGTTGTTGATCTTTAGAATCCGGTGGTGGTGCTTTGACAAAATGCACGGCAGAAAACTCGCCCATCGGTGTCACTATATTTTCTGTGCCTACCACTTTGAACGACCAGTCTTCTGCATCGCGTCTACCAGCGACAAACATTTTCCATTCGCTGCCAGTGATAAATTTATCCGCTGCTGCGCGCGCCAGCATCACCAGTTGCCAGGTCGCACTGGTGCGGTCTTGTTCGCCACCTTTGATGGTGTAGGTCTGGGTTGATTCGGTAAAATGGATGGTCTTGGTGTTACGATCAAAACGTGTAGTGCTTTCTGTTTTGCCGAAACGTTTTTCGATAAATTTTTCTGGCGCAAGACCATGGGTATCGATGTGGCCAAAGCTGCTTGCATCGAGAATTTTGCCAAATAGAATGACGCGTGTTTCAGTAATGACGCTGTAACTTTGTGTATCGTTAACATTGGCGAGTTGCCATTTAACATTTGCCTCGCCACTGACTGGGATACCTTTTTGTTTCGCCTTGATGAGGTAATGCAGTTCTGCCGATGGCGCTAGATTAATCTCATTACCGGCTACGGCGATACTACAGACGGTGATGCCAGCTAAAAAACTGAAAAGACTACGCGTAAAGAATGATGAATAATTAAGGAACATTGCTAACTTTCTACGTTGATTTTTTGCACTACTTTGGTCGCGGTTTGTTCCGTGACGGTACCATTTCTTTCGGTATTGCGAATTTGTACCGGATACCAGCCAAACTCTGGTGCTAGCCAAATATCTAATTGTGAATTATAGGAACCTGGCTTAGGTGCACGCAGTAAATGCCATGTCGATATTTTGCCTAGTTTGCTGTCGATATCTTCTTTGCCTAGCACCAAAAAATGAAATAGTGCAGCATCTCTTTCTTCTGCCACCTGCATCTCGATTTCTTTGCCCGCATAAAACTGTTTTTCATCAGCATAACCAATCGACGCCAACTGCATCAAAAAACTTGCCTTGTCTTGCGCACCATCGTTCATGGGCACGACTTTGCTTGACGCTGAAAAGCTGATGGTTTTATCGTCGTGATGAAAGTGAGTCGCTGTTGATGCACGGGTGCGACGCGCTTCGGTACTGATGTCTGGTGTGATGCCAAATTTGTCCAGGCGGCCTTCACTCGTCAGTTTATAGAGATTGAAGGAGGTAATCACTAAATCAAGGCCGGCTTCAATACTCATATCGTACTTACCGTCCTTGACTGTCCAGTTGATACTCCCTACTCCATAATTCTGACTTGTATCCGGCTTGGTTCGTACCAATGCCATCTCTATCCTGACCGATTCCGGGGCTCTTACCGCGTCCTTGGCTGGCTCTGGAGCAGGGATAACATCCTGACGTGCTTCTTCCAAGGTATTTTCTTGGACGGTTGTTTCTGGAATCTTGTCATCGGCGATCAAAATGCCTGGATCTATTTTTTCAGCCTCGCTCTTGATTGCAGAAGCAGTTTCTGATGTCGTTGCTTTGTTCGGCTTAATTATTGTGGCTGATTGCTCCTTATTTTTGGGCTTGCTGACTGCATGATCAGGCGCCTGATTTATTGCCGCAGATTCGGTTGCGGGAGGCTCGGTACGCAACTGGACGCTGATAATTTTTTCGGCGCTGGGCTGCTTATTGACGGACCAGTCTTTCCAATTAGTCGATTGCAATGCCAATACGTGCAGCAACAGCGTCGCGACAACAAAGACGGGGGCGCGTAGACTGAAAGAGTATTTATTGACGGAAATAATGAAGGCACGTGAGGTCATGGCGTAAGTGTAAACGTTCTGCACATTCCTTGCGATGACATGTTAGTGGCAAAGCTGGTCGATAGCGATTGACGGCATAGGCAAGCTGATGCAAGATGAACATCGTTTATCGGTAGATGAAAATGTGAATGTTAGCTACTTTTCATTTCTAGTTTGATTGCTTTTTTTTCTTTTCCAAAGGAGTTGCATGATGAGTTCCCCTTTTCAAGGCGCTGAAATTCCCGGTATGGCTTCCATGAATGACCCTTTGGGTTTTGTCAAAAAACTCTGGGGCGATATGCAATTGCCTGGCATGGTCACACCTACCGTATCGGTTGATGAATTAGATAAAAAAATTAAGGATTTGAAGACAGTTGAGTCCTGGTTGAATGTCAATATGAATATGCTGCGTGGCACGATACAAGCGCTGGAAGTGCAGCGTGCGACAATCGCGACCTTAAAGTCCATGGGGGAGAGTTTTGCACAGCAGATGAATACCGCCTCGACTTCAACTGGGTTTGCTGCCGCGCCTGAAGCAGCAAAATCGAATGCGGCATGGCCGATGCCTGCTCAAGAGACCGAGTCGGTGAAAGCCGCAGCCAAGGAGCCAGAGCCGTCAAAGACAGAACCGGCGCCAAAAAAATCAGCAGTGAAAGCAGAGGCTGAGGGTCAATCAGAAACTAGCGCCCCGTTCGCCAGTCCGGCTGCATGGTGGGGACTTTTGCAGGATCAGTTTAAACAAGCGGTAAGCACTGCGATGGAGAATGATCCTACCGTTGCCGCGAGTAAAACCAAGCCCGCTGCTGCCACAACTTCGGCAACGGCCAAAGCGCCAGCGAAAGCCCCGGTTAAAACGCGTGCCAAGGCGACTGTTAAGAGCGCGGCAAAAAAGACTAGTACCGCAGCAAAGCCAACCAGCAAACGTGCTGCGTCAAAGTGATTTTATTTAAGCGTTGTCAGAGCGTCTTTTGACCAGGCGATGCGACTCTCTTCCAGTGAAATTCCGGCCTTGAGTATCAAGTGCCGGATTTTCGCTTCTCGCGACAGCTTGGGCTTACTAAAATCCCGTAGCTCGATATCTTTATAGGTCTGCAATCTCTCTTGATGCAATTGCATGCGGCGGGCTATTTCCTGCTCTAAACCTAAGGATCCGATGGCGGCATCAGCGCGTAGTTTGAGAAAGAGTTCATCGCGCAATTCACTGGGTTCGCTAGATTGGCTAGCCCAGTTTCTCAATTCTTCTTTCCCTGCGGCTAACACTTCAAACTGGCGCTTGCCTGCGCGCCCACCTTCCGCGTCATAAGATTTTACCCAGGCTTGCTCCTCCATTCGTGCCAGTTCACGGTAAATCTGCTGATGTGTGGCATGCCAGAAATAGCCGATGGATTTATCAAAACGTCGCGCCAGTTCGTAGCCGGAGGACGGTTTTTCAAGTAAGGATGTGAGCAGGGCGTGTTGCAGTGACATGTTTAACGAATAACAGTTTGTGGTTTTATTCTATTTTATATGCAACCAGTTGCACAAACCAATAAGTTTCGTTACTATTTTATGCAACCAGTTGCATATTTAAATTTCGTCAAAACTTTTTCATCAAGGATACGCCATGTCTTTCTACCCACATCTGACCAAACCGCTTGATCTTGGCTTTACGACTTTGCCTAACCGTCTGCTCATGGGTTCCATGCACGTTGGTCTGGAAGAAGTGGCAAATGGTTTCGCCCGGATGGCAGCGTTCTATGCAGAACGCGCACGCGGCGGGGTTGGCCTGATCGTGACTGGCGGCATCGCCCCAAACGAACGTGCGCGACCGATGAAGGGCGGCGCTATGCTGACCACTGAAGCCGAAGCCGGTCATCATAAAATCGTGACCGATGCTGTGCATGCAGAAGGCGGCAAGATCGCCATGCAGATTCTGCACTTTGGTCGCTATTCCTATCAATCTTCGCTAGTTGCCCCTAGCGCATTGCAGGCACCGATCAATCCTTTCAAACCGCATGCATTGAGCACGGAAGAAGTCGAGGAAACTATTTCCGATTTTGTACGCTGCGCGGGACTGGCCCAATATGCAGGTTACGATGGCGTAGAAATCATGGGCTCAGAAGGTTATTTGATCAATGAATTTATCGCGGCACGCACCAATCAGCGTGATGACGAATGGGGCGGCGTGTATGAAAATCGCATGCGCTTTCCGGTTGAAATTGTCCGGCGCACGCGTGAAAAAGTCGGCAAAAATTTCATCATCATTTACCGCTTATCGATGCTCGATCTGGTCGAAGGTGGCTCGACGCTGGAGGAAGTGATACAGCTGGCTAAGGCAATCGAAGCTGCCGGTGCGACGATCATCAACACCGGCATAGGTTGGCATGAAGCGCGGATTCCTACCATCGCCACCAAAGTGCCACGCGCCGCTTACGCTTGGGTAACGCAAAAACTCAAAGGCCATGTCTCGATTCCACTAGTGGCCACCAACCGAATCAACACACCGGAAGTGGCGGAGCAATTGCTCGCTGATGAGTATTGCGACATGGTATCGATGGCGCGCCCGCTTTTGGCTGATCCGCTGTTCATGCGTAAGGCTGAACAAGGCAAGGCCGACGAAATTAATACTTGCATCGGTTGCAATCAAGCCTGTCTCGATCATACCTTCGCCGGTAAAGTCACATCCTGTCTGGTCAATCCGCGTGCCTGCCACGAAACTGAATTGATCTATGCGCCGATGAATAAAGCCAAGCAGATTGCGGTGGTGGGTGCTGGTCCAGCTGGTTTGAGTTTTGCAACGGTAGCAGCAACACGCGGGCATCAGGTCACTTTGTTTGATGCGGCAACAGAAATTGGCGGCCAATTCAACATCGCCAAGCAAGTGCCAGGCAAGGAAGAGTTTTATGAAACCTTGCGCTACTTCGGCAAGCAAATTGAATTGACTGGCGTGAATTTAAAATTAAATACGCCGGTTGCTGTGGCAGATTTAAAAGACTTTGATGAAGTGATTCTGGCGACCGGTATTGCGCCACGCGTACCGGCGATTGAAGGCATCAAGCATCCCAAAGTAATGAGCTATCTCGATGTCTTGCGCGACAAAAAACCGGTAGGTAAAGTGGTTGCGATTATCGGTGCCGGCGGCATCGGTTTTGACGTGGCTGAATACCTCAGTCACAGCGGCACCAGCCCGAGTTTAGATAGCAAAAAATTCTTTGCCGAATGGGGGGTGGACACGACTTATAGCACCGTCGGCGGCATCTGCAAAGCCGAGATAGAAGCCTCACCACGCCAACTGTTTCTGCTACAACGCAAGAGCTCCAAAGTCGGCGAAAACCTTGGCAAAACCACCGGCTGGATACATCGCACCTCACTCAAAAATCGTCGCGTGCAAATGATCGCCGGTGTCAGCTACGATAAGATCGATGACGCGGGTTTGCATATCACGGTCGATGGCGCGCAAAAATTGATTCCGGTGGATAACGTCATCTTGTGTGCGGGGCAAGACCCTAAACGCGACTTGCTGGATGGCCTGAAAAACGCGGGGCAATCAGTACATTTAATCGGCGGTGCTGATGTTGCCACCGAGCTCGATGCCAAGCGCGCGATTGATCAGGGCGCACGTCTGGCCGCTACTATTTAACCGAGATTTTCCATTAGGCGCACCTGCGGTGCTATTTGTGTGCTGACGGCGCATTTTCGGCCAGTTTTGCTGCTCTTCGTTGCGAATAGCTCGCTATTCGCGCCTCATTCGCAACAAAACTGACGCGAAAAGTGCATCCGTCCTCACCACAAATCCTATTGGGAAATCTCGGTTTAATGTTGATAATCCAGAGGAGAACGCAATGACACAATTACAGCCAGCGGTCGCTAATGCCATCGCTAACTGGCACAAGATGATCGCATCAAAAAATCTCAGCGAATTGCCAGAGATGGTGCGTGCCGATGCAGTGTTTCGCTCACCGATGGCATATCAGCCTTATGCCAGTGCGCAGGCGGTGGTGCTGATTTTGAATACGGTGATGGGCGTGTTCGAGAACTTCACTTATCATCGTGAGTTGGCGTCAGAAGACGGTCTGAATGTGGTACTGGAATTTAGCGCCACGGTGGGTGACAAACAACTCAAAGGTATCGATCTGATTCAATTTGATACTGACGGCAAGATCGTTGAATTTGAAGTCATGGTCAGACCGATGAGCGGCCTGCAAGCCTTGGCGCAAGAGATGGGAGCAAGGCTGGCGCAGACATTGCCAGCCTTTAAGAAAACCTGATACGTTTTATTGCGCCAGGGCTTTTTCTATATCCGCCACCAGTTTTTTGTCGTCCGGTGTGGTCGTGCTGCCGTAGGCTGCAACCACATTGCCTTTGCGGTCGATCAGGTATTTATGGAAGTTCCATTTCGGGGTGCTGCCAGTCGCTTTAATTAACGCGGCATGCAGCGGGTTCACATCCGCACCTTTGACCGATGATTTGGTAAACATCGGAAATTTCACGCCATAGGTATTGAAGCAAAAATCAGCGATTTGTTTACTGTCGCCTGGTTCTTGTTTGCCAAAATCATTGGATGGAAATCCCAACACCACCAGGCCCTTGTTTTGGTATTTTGCATACAAACCTTCCAGACCTTCGTACTGATTGGTGAAGCCGCAGTAACTTGCTGTATTCACCACCAGCGCGACCTTGCCGCTGTACTGGCAAAGGTCTTGCGACGCTTCGTCTTGCAGGCGCTTAAAGCTGTGATGGAGTATATCCGGGCAACTCGCAGTTTCGGCCAAGGCCGCGCCTGCATGGCTACCTAATCCTAGAGCAACAGCAAAAATGATTTTTTTAAAAGAAGACATGATGGTTCCCAGCTAAGTGAAGGGGATAATCTTAGCGCATATTGTGAATCTTCGTGTTTACTGCCGGAGAGCATATTTTACGCAGGCAATTGAGCCCGAAAAAATCAGATGACTATGTAGAGAAACGTCTCACCATAACTTGGCAACCGGTATCACCAGACCGGCAAATAAGGTATAGCCTTGTGAGGATTTGTTAAGCCCCTTGGCAATGCCGAAGTCTATCGTCAATTCTTTATTCGGGCTGTAGGCCAATGCCGTTAGTATTTGTGTACTTGTCGGCTTACCTTGTTGATGTAAGCCGCTGGGTTCGGCAACAGCTTGCCATTTATCTGCAATTGGCAAAGAAAACGATGCGGCCCAGCCCAGCAAATTAGTGGACGCACCTTCTTCGCGCAAACCCAGGCGCGTGATATTCAGATTGCCGTCGAAATGCAATTTCTCTATGTCTTTACTGAGAATAGCGTTGACGGTGTAATCCGTTTTACCGCTGCCTATAGTGTCTTTGGCGGTCGCCAGTTTCGTGCCAAATTCCAGGCCCATAGCGGTGTTGTCATCGAGAATGAACGCGCGTTTCAGGACAATAGACGTATCGCCCACGCCATTTTCTTTGTGCGCGAATTCATCTCTGCTTGAAACATAAGATTCACCACCTATCAAGATACCCCACTCTTTGTTCAAGGCGAGCTTGAACAGGTAAGGCTGGCTGTCACGACTTGTATTATCGGTTTTGTTTCTTAGTACGCCCAGCTCCAGTTCTAGCTGGCCCGCCAAGGGTAATTGCGCGGGCGATGATACGGAAGGACGGTAGGGCGATACGCCAGCTTCGTCCTGCGCAAAGACTGATAGCGAAAGAAAACTGATAAGCGCGATACTCAAAAATTTGATGGATGACATGTTGACTTTCGATGAGCGAAATAATGAAACTTTAGGATAGCAGCCGCATGACAGCATCAGGGTGAAAACTCCAGGCAAGTAAGCCAGACAAGCCCATAAAAATACCGCCGCCGGTAGGAATTAAGGCGGCCCAATAGAGCCACTTTTGATGCGTTAAGGCAGTGACCGCCAGGAGTGAAATCGCGATGGCAATCAAGGCATCGGATAAATCAAATTGATCATCTTTGAAATTTGCCGCATCATAATCTTTTTGATCTTGTTCGGCGAGCGCTTTTAACTCCTCTTTTTTCTTTGTCTGATCAGCGGCAATCTTCTCATATTCCTTGATGGTGATTTGATATGCATCCTGTTCTGTTGCAGGGCGGGCAAGTGCTGCCAGGCGGAGTTGGGCGACGGTAGATTTGGCGATTTCTTCGCGCACATTGCGCGCCTGATAAAACGCCCAGTGGTCGAGTTTATTCGCTTGCGCCTGTTGCATGCCCTGGACGATATTGTCATCCTTGACTTTGCAGATACCCATAAAGGTCGCCAGTATGGCAACCGTGATCGCCACCAGCATATTCAGGCGCATCAATGCCTGATCGGACGGTTTGTTCTCTTCTATTGTGTCAACTGTACTGAGCGGATCGATGTCCATAGCGTCTGATTGTCCTGGTTTTTATTGCTCAAGATTATGCGCTCAAAATTAAGCGCCCTAATTTTAGGGCAAAATTCCAGAAACATCTAGTCGCTTATTCATGGGAAATTCACGCAATTAGTGCGACATCAACACAGGCAATGTCATTTGACGCATGACGGTACGGGTGACGCCACCTAAGATTAATTCAGTGAGACGATTGTGCCCGTATGCCCCCATCACTAACAAATCTGCAGCAACATCGGCAGCGCGGGATAGTAGCCAATCGGCTGGTGCGATCTGGATGTTTTCATTTCTTTCTATCTCGACCTTGACATTATGTTTTGCGAGATAGGCAGCAATATCAATATCTGGCAAATCATGATCTTCGTCGCTGTGTTCAGAGATGCTCAAGACCTTCACTTGTTGCGCCAGTTTCAAAAATGGCATGGCATCTGCCATGGCGCGCGTGGCTTCGCGACCGCCGTCCCAAGCCACAATAATCGAGTTGAATTTTGTGGCGACATTGCCGATGTATGGAAAAAATAAAACAGGTCGCCCGAGTTTTAAGACAAAGCTCATCGGAAAATTATTGCCCAAGTCGCCTTGGTCATCACCTTGATTGCGCTGTCCTACAATGGTCAGGTCAGAGGCACGGGCATGCGCGATCACTGCGCGTAAATCCGTACTGCGATAGGCAGAAAAATCTGCGCTGACACCGGCCTTGGTCGCTTCAGAAATAAATTTCTCTCTGGCATGTTCTTGCTTGGTTTGTGCTGACTCTTCCCATTCCAACATCATCGGTTCCCATACTGCATATGGGTCAGACAAAATGATCGGCGCATAGGTCAGATGCAGACCCGTCAAATGGGCATTATTCTGTGCCGCTAAACCAAGTGCAAAATCGAGCAATCGTGCCGAACCGGCGCTATTGTCCAGACACACTGTCATGCTTTTATAGCTCATCATTATTCTCCTGTTGAATTGAGGAAGTAACCTTATGATCTATTGTGCGACGACTATTGCAATTCTCTTTGCCTTAGATCAAACAAAAGTCCTATTTGCCATTGTTTGACGATAAAAATTTTACAGTCTGGAATTATTTTACACTCAATAATTCAATATCAAAGACCAGGTGAGCATTTGGCGGAATCGACCCTGATCCCTTGGTGCTGTAGCCTAAGTAACTAGGAATAAGTAAGGTGCGTTTTCCGCCCACTTTCATGCCAACTACGCCTAGATCCCAACCCTTGATGACTTGTCTGCCGCCGACCTGAAATACAAACGGTGTGCCAGCGTCACGTGAGCTATCAAATTTTGCGCCATGTAAATTTTCTACCTTCGGGTTGTATAACCAACCTGTGTAATGTACTTCAACTAGTGATCCATACACCGCTTCAGCACCTGTGCCGATTTGCGTATCGATTTTGCCTAGTGAGGCAATATGCAAGGGCGCTGGAGCGGATACAGCGCTTGCAGTAACGGCAGCAGGTTCAGTGACAACATTTTGCGCGTGAAGCGCTGGCGTTAAAATGAGAGCTAAGAGTGCGGAGAAGGCGGCGAGTTTCATGGCGATGGTTTTCAAATTCTAAAAGACATCATGATAAAGTATTTAATGCGTGTATTTGAGTGCAACAGATAATTACATGAAAAAACATTAGGTGATTTCACACACTGCGTGTATATTGCGCCCTGTACTTGTATCAGGTCGTAATTTGTTGGTCCCAATTCTGCATGGCTGTATCTTCTAGTCGTTCTGTTTTAATTCCTCCGGTTTCATCTCTTGGTTTCAAGTGCCTTTCAGGCAATGTTGCCTATATTTAAAATTTTTTAAGGAATTAACATGGCCACTCAAACAGGCATAGTCAAATGGTTCAACGACGCTAAAGGCTTCGGCTTCATCACTCCAGATGCAGGCGGCCCAGATTTATTCGCCCACTTTCAAGACATACAATCGACTGGTTTCAAGAGCTTGTCTGAAAACCAACGCGTTTCTTTTGAAGCGACTGTTGGTCCAAAAGGCGATAAAGCTGGCAACATCCAGGTACTTTCTTAATCAAGTGCATGTCGGTAGCTTAGTGTCGCCGACTACTTGGATAAAAGATAAGCTTTCAGCCTCATTTATTGTTTTTTCTGATCAGTAATGCCTGCCAAGGGCACCACGCAGATAGCATGGGTTTTTGGTGAATGGATTGAACGATAATTGAGGCAAACCTTCACATGTTAGAAAATCGCGGTAACGCGTCTTTTCTAATGCGCAGATCATCTCTCACCGGCCAGGGGCACCACGCAGATAGCATGGGTTTTTGGGAATTGGCGTAGATGATCAGTGAAAATCACCGCAACGAGAGAAATAGCCCGGCGTGAGCGCCAGCAAAAACTCGAACGCGCATCGATTCTAAGCGGCCAGATCATGCAAACGTATGCATCTTGGAAAATGCTTTAGTCGATTTGTGAAGTGAAACATTCGTAGCACAAAAGTTGATCACGCAAGCTCGAGAAGGTGCGATCAACGAAAGGCGATTCAACATATCAAGGGCACCGTGCAGATAGCACGGGTTCTTGGTCAAACCAGCTGCACCACGCAGATAGCATGGGTTGCTGGCGAGTCGTTGTCATGAATGGTAAGCCCGCTTTTAGCGGGCTTTTTGCGTTATTGGCGCGGTAATTAATTATTGGACGGCTAGCAATTCAACATCAAAGACCAAAGCGGCATTGCCTGGAATGGAACCTTGGCCAGAGGCACCATAGCCGAGTGAACTAGGGATAATCAAAGTGCGTTTGCCGCCGACTTTCATACCCTCTACACCCTGATCCCAGCCTTTGATTACTGCGCCAACACCCAGAGTAAAAGCGAACGGAGTGCCACGATCGATAGAGCTGTCGAATTTAGTGCCGTGTAAATTAGTGGCTTTGACATCATATAACCAACCGGTGTAATGCACTGTGACCAGATTGTTCTTTGCTGCAGTGGTGCCCGTCCCAACGAGCGTGTCAGTTACCTTCAAGGCAACGATGGCACTGGAACCCGAGGTGTCAGCTGCCGCTGAGGACGAAGCACTACCTCCGCCGCAAGCTGCAATGCCGGCAGCAATACCGAAAATTAGCATGGTGGATGCGATGCGATGTAGTGCTTTTTTCATATTGACCCTAGTTCTAGTTGAGATAATTAGTCGCGAATTATAGGGTGACACAGATTTACAGGCAATGTTATTTTCGGTAAAAGCTAGCAAGCAAAGCGGCTTAAAAGTAACGGCATGTAACATGTATAAATTTCACAAAATATTTGCCAATAAGATAGAAGTAAAAACGCGCTAAATGCTGATGTTTCCCGTAGATGACGAGATGCACCAGCAATTAACGCGGTTGTTTAGTCGACGAAGTGAATCTTAAAAACGATAGGCAATGCTTGTACCGACTCCTGAAATGGTGCGACGATCAGTCAATGAGCTATCGGCAGCGGCGTCGCCCAAGCGAGTGACGTTTGCACCGACGGTCGTTACCCAATTTTGATTAATCGTATGGCGCCAATTTACCCCGACTCCCGTACCGGCAATACCGGCTTTTGCAGAATATTCCGCGTTACCGCTAACGGTAGGGAGGGATTGGGCCTTGCTTACGCCAAAATACGTGTTCATTTCATTTTTGTTCGCGTAACTAAAACCGCCTGTCAATTCTACTAAATCGGTTTTTGTAGAGAGCAAATCGTACCGACCTGTCACATCGATAGACGCATCACGTCGGTCACCTAAGGTTTGATGTACGCTGGTGTTGATGTGGAAAGCGCCATCATCATAATTTAAGAATAGATTGGCTTGGGCTTCAGGATCGACATCGGGCATACCGATCAATCGATTATGGCTATTATTTTTTCCATAGGATGATTTGCGCCAGCCGCTGGCACCGATACTTGCCGCTGCAGAGAAACCAGAATGGTTATTCAGGAAGCGATAGCCAAGTCCATCTGTAGTGCTGAGAAAAACACCGTTAACAAAGTTGGCTTCAGCGAATAAATTAGCTTGCCAATCAGTGCTGGTGAAGAGTCGGGTGCCATAATTCAGGCCAACTCCAACCACCTGTTCGACTTGCTCGTTTGAGCGTTGGCTAGCTCTGCTTGTGGCAAGGTTGGCGCTGTCTTCGGCTAAAGCCGGTAAAGCGAAAAAACTACTGCTCAAGGCTAAGACTGCGAGTAGATGACGTTTCATAATTGAGATTCCTTTAAATGGTATGTGAACGTTGAAGTTGCACTGTTCGCACTAACAACTCGGTGCGTCTTTGCAAGTTCTGGACGAAGACTAAGGAGGTTTATTGATAAGTACTATCTGGCGTTATGAAGTCGCAATAAGTTGATGATGTGGTACTGAAATATGCGCCTTACTATTCATTTTGAACTTTTTGGGCGAGTGTGTGATCGCTGGAAAATCGTCGCATCGCCGTTGCCTTCAGGCGAAAGAATGAACCGGCAATCTAAATACGACACCTATACGGAAAAACGTTGTTATATACTTAATTGCAGGCTATATTTACAAGTAAGCGACTATTTAATGTGGAGAGTTTATGAACGCCAAGTTTGCCGAACTGCTGAAGTCTGATCATCTTTATCCCCAACATCTGGATAAAAAATATCCCAATATTGTGATGAAATTGTCGCAGCATTGGAACGATGGAACATTCTTGGCTTATGTCGACGGTTTATTGTTCGATGAGCGTGGCGACAGGCTGGGTTTCTCGACTGAGATTTTGGAAGAAATTTTTGTTTTACAGAATCACTATCGTACCTTGCAACCACCAAGACCGATCTCGATAGATACTTGGGCAGATGCGGTCGAATTACCAGAAAAACGCCACCACGAATAATGGGTTCCGCTTTGAGTGTTGAGTTCAGGATATGTTTCGACACTCTGATTTCCAGATCCTTCCCATCTTTAAAAATAAAAAATAGCCAGGCATAAAATGTCGCTGCTATAGTGCGCGCTTTGACTTTCATAGAGTGCCGTATGCTTAAGCGATATTTTCTTCAAATTCACTGGTTGCTTGGTATCAGTGGTGGATTGGTGCTGGCACTCATGGGACTGACTGGCGCTCTGTATTGTTTTTCTGAAGAATTAATTCAGTATGCGGATTCTTCAGTGACCAAAGTAAATCCAGATGGGCGCATTTTGTTGACTCCGGCAGAGTTACTTGCGCGTGTAAGAAACAAAAATCCCTATGTGTCCTCATTGACCCTCAGTGATCAGCCTGATGAAGCGGCACGAGTAGGTTTCATGAACCCAGTAGCTGGTAGCGACAAGAAGAAGTTTGAGCTGCAATACCTCAATCCTTACACCGGTGAACTGTTAGGGAAGCCCGCCTCGGAAGAGTTCTTTCGCACTGTGTTAAATCTGCATCGCCACCTCTCGCTCGATAGCATAGGTAAATCGATCATTGGGGCATCCACGTTGGCGCTGGTATTTCTCATTTTTTCTGGTATGGTTTTGCGCTGGCCCAAGACCCGACGTTTAAGCTGGCGCACCTGGTGTGCGATGCATGGCACGCAACCGGGTCGCGACTTTCTGGCACGCTTACATGCGGTCTCGGGCACTGCCTTGTTTCTGGTGTATTTGATGGCAGCATTGACTGGCTTGGCCTGGTCGTATGATTGGTGTCGTAGCGGCCTTAGCAGTATTGCTGGCACGAATAAAACGCAGGCAATCAAAGTAAAATTGCAAGCCATTGTTCACGTAGATAAACCCAGCCTCGTTCCCGACTCTGAGCCCGATTTGAATCTGGTTTGGAAAAGCTTTCGCAGCGCGGTTCCGCATTCCAAAAAGCTTATTTTATTGCTGCCATCGGCACCGATGCAGGCAGTACAAATTCTTTATCTGACGCCATTGTCATCGCATCCTTACGCCAACAATCGTATTGTCATTAATGGTATTAGTGGTGAGGTGGAAAAACACGAACTCTATGCCGAAAAAAGCAAGGGCGAACAATTTATGATCAGTTTGTACGCGCTACATTCGGGACATTTTTTTGGTATTACTGGTAGAGTAATCATGATGCTTGCGTGCATATTCTTACCATTTTTTGCCATTAGCGGATGGGTAATGTATTTACAGCGAGGTAAATCGCGCCCGCAATAAAATTGAACATGCAATCGGAAATGCAACATCGATAAATGCATTTCCTGAGCCACAGCAACATGCGGGAAAATTGGGCATAATGGAATTCCGTTAATAATTTATCGAATAGAGCCTGCCATGATTGAAGTACATCACTTAAGCGAATCGCGCTCCCGCCGCATTACCTGGATGCTGGAAGAACTAGGCTTGCCGTATGAAGTCATCACATATCAGCGCGATGCCAAAACCAGACTGGCACCGCCAGAACTGATGCAGATTCATCCATTGGGGAAGGCGCCGGTATTGCGTGACAACGGCGAAGTCTTGATCGAATCGGGTGCCATCATTGAATACCTGGTACGGCAATATGGCAATGGTCGCTTTGCGCCTGAGATGCGCACGCCAGACTACAACCGCTACATACAATTTTTGCATTACGCAGAAGGGTCGGCGATGTTGCCGCTGATGCTCAAATTGTATGTGAGTCGTCTGGGTGAGGGCGGTGCGCCGCTGCAACCACGCATACAAAGCGAGCTGACAAATCATCTGGGTTACTTGAACGCAGAATTAACAGATCGCGACTATTTTGTTGGCAATGAGCTTAGCGGTGCCGATGTGCAATTGTCATTTGTGGCGCAGATGGCAGTCAAGAGTGCGGGGCGCGAGACTTTTCCTCACCTCACTCGCTTCGTCGATATGATCGAAGCGCGTCCGGCGTATCAACGTGCAATCAGCAGAAGTGGCGCTTAATATTTTCCTGTGACGGAAGTTGATTTTTTGTTGATCTTGCATTTGGCCTGACGAGAAAATGAAAGTAAAAAATATTGCGATTATTGGCGGTGGTACTGCGGGTTGGCTCGCGGCAAATCATTTGGCGGTGGAGCTGAGAGCTGATCCCGATATAAAAATTACCGTCATAGAATCGCCAGAAATCGGGATTATCGGTGTGGGCGAGGGTACTGTCCCTCACATCAAAAAATCACTGATGAAATTTGGCATATCTGAAGCGGAGTTACTTGCCACTTGCGATACAACATTTAAAAAAGGGATTAAATTTGTAGATTGGATGACGCCTGTTGCGACGAATCCAGACAATTTTTATTATCACCCGTTTGCCTCACCTTATCCTGCAGGGATAGACGTGACCTCGCTGTATTTAAAAAATGCGGCGACGATGCACTTTGCGGAAGTGAGCGAGGTGCCGGTATTGGCCGAGGCGATGAGGTCGCCCAAAAGAATCTCGTCCCTGCCGTATGAAGGTGCAGTCAATTACGCGTATCATTTTAATGCCGTCAAGTTTGGTCAGTTATTAGCAAAAAATGCCAGGGAAAAACTGCATGTCTTACATAAATTTGCAACGATTATTGATGCGCAATTAAACGCCGATGGTGAAGTTGCCCACCTTGTTAGCAAAGAGGGCGAGCAGCTAACTTATGATTTTTATGTTGATTGCACGGGCTTTAATTCACTGCTGATCGGCAAGCTATTTAAGGTTCCCTTTGTCGATAAGTCGTCACAAATATTCACCGACACAGCGCTAGCCGTACAAATTCCTACAGAATGTCAAACTGAAATTGCGCCCTATACTTTGGCCAAGGCGCACTCTGCCGGTTGGTTGTGGGATATTCCCTTAACCAAGCGGCGCGGTGTGGGTTTTGTCTATTCGAGTGCGCATATGAGCGAATCTGCCGCGCTCGAAAATTTTTCAAGTTATCTTAAGCTGGATGTGGAAAAACTCTCACCCCGAAAAATCCCTATGCGTATGGGATACCGGGAAAAATTCTGGTGCAAAAATGCGGTGGCATTGGGCTTGGCGCAAGGTTTTGTCGAGCCGCTAGAGGCAACTTCTATCTTCGTGACCGATTTTGCGGCGGAACTTTTTGCACGTAATTTTTCCGTCGAAAAAGACAGCATGTCAGTGGCAGCCGACTACTGTAATAAAGTGGTTTCCTATACCTGGGAGCGCGTCATAGATTTTGTGCAAATGCATTACTGCGTTTCGGATAGACAAGACTCTGAGTTCTGGCGCGCCAATACCAACGAGGCAAAACTCTCGGATGTATTGGCGGAGCGGCTGGCGATGTGGAAAATTAACGCACCGAAAAAACCTGATTTCTTTAGTCGCTTTGATTTGTTTGATGTGGATAATTTTCTCTTCGTCCTTTACGGAATGAAATTTAAAACCAGAAGCAAAAGCATGACTGCATATGAAGAACAATATTTTGTGCGTGAAATTGAGAAGATTAAGATGACGGGACAAAAACTGTCTGGCGAATTACTCGGCCATAGGGATTGGCTGGAGAAATTTCTTGCGGCGTATACTTTGTCGCTGGGGAAATAACATGAATAAGGCTTTTCTTATTCGCGAGTCACTTGAGATTCAAATCGTGACTATGGGGGAGCATCAGATGCTGATGATTGATGATTTTCTGCAAGATCCCGCTGCCATGTTAGAGCTTGCCGCAAAAAGTGAATACAGCCCCTATCCTGGCTACGCAGAGCGCAAGGGTTACCCCGGTATCCGTGCGCAGGCACCGAGCGAATATTCCTACAACATTACGACATTTCTTGAGCCCTTAATCAAGACACATTTTGCGGTGCCGGAGCAGCTCGATATCCGCAAGAGTATCTGCGCGTTTTCACTCACCACGATGGCGCCGCAAGAACTCGGCCCCTTACAGCGTACTCCGCACTTCGACGCGAGTGGTCCTTATCATATCGCGGTGCTGCTATATCTCTGTGATGAGCGTCATGGCGGTACTGGCTTCTATCGCCACAACGCCACAGGTTTGCAGCAGATTACCGAGACCACGCGTGAGCATTATCTCGATGTGTATTACGAAGAAATTAATGCCAGACGTCCGTCAAAAAAGTATTTTCATGAGTCCGATGAACAGTTCACGTTGATCGGTATGGTGCCGGCCAGAGTCAATCGATTGGTCATCTATCGTGGCAGCCTGTTGCACACCGCTTGTGTCAATCCGGTACTCAGCATTGATGCCAGGCCGCGCACCGGGCGCTTGACGGTAAATACTTTCTACGATTTTTGAAATGAAATAGGGTGACTATTCAGCCCCTATGATAAGAACAGTTTGAGTTAAATGAAATCGCTTGAATTGTCATGCAGGATCAAGTCCGGCATGACGTTAATGGGTTTAGTTTTGCCCAAGGAGTCGTCGCTTCATAGCGCCTGAATAGCTACGAAAAAAAGTTTGTATCAATAAAAAAACCCGGCAATGAAGTGACCCCAATTAGTTGGACGGTTTAGTGTATTAGG
>JANYFV010000276.1 GCA_025359635.1 Undibacterium sp.
TCCAAGCCCAGAAATTTTGGCCGAACAGGCGACGCGGCTGAACGAGATTTTCCGCGAATGCAAGATCAAGGACGAATTTCGACCCATCTACGCAGCGACGTTCATGCTAGGTCTCTGGTTTAAGGATGTCATAACCGACCCTGACGTTGTATTGAGCCAGATAAACGACAACGCAGGTAAGGCGCTCAAGGCCGCGCAGAAAAGCACTCTGGCAGATAGTTTGCGGGTTGATACACAGAACGAAGACCTCGCGCAACGCGCATGGCAGATCATCGACATATTGACCAAGCTTAATATTCGTTCGTTTTTGCATGAGCATGATTATCTTGGTCAGCTTTACGAAACATTCTTTCGATACACCGGCGGAAATACGATAGGTCAGTATTTCACGCCGCGGCACATCATTGACATGATGTGCGAGATAACAGCGGTCACGCCGAACGATATTGTTTTTGATCCAGCGTGCGGCACTGGCGGTTTTTTAATCGGCGCATTGCGTCGAATGATCCGTCTGAAAAAGATGGACTATGAGCAAGCGGTTAAGCAAATTCATCAGAATATCTACGGAATGGAGTCCGAGCCAGCGACCGCCGCGCTCTGTATCGCAAACATGATTCTTAGGGGTGACGGCAAAAGCGGAATAGTTCGAGCTGACTGTTTTGCAAAACGGAGTTACCCGCCAACGCCAGCAGACGTTTCCCTTCTAAACCCGCCATTCCCGCACAAAAAAACGGACACTCCTTCGACTGACTTCATCGACCGGGCACTCGATGGAACTAGAAATAAGGGGCTTGTAGCAAGCGTGATTCCTTATTCCGTTTTGGTGAACGTTGCCGAATGGCATCGGAATATTCTGAAAAACAATAAATTGCTATTCGTCGCGACGATGCCTGCGGATTTATTCAATCCATACGCTTCTTTCAATACGGCGGTCATTGTGTTGCAAAAGGGCGTGCCGCATAACGACTCGAAGGTTTTCTTCGCGCGCCTTTGGAACGATGGGTTCAAACTAAAAAAGAACACCAGGGTTCACCAAGAAGGTTCGCAGATCACCACGATTCAAACAGCATATCAAGAAAAGAAACAGATACCAGAAACAAGTGCGTTCAAATCGGTGACGGCGGAAACAAGCGAATGGTCACCAGAAGCGTTCATTGAAAACGCGCCACATACCGACGAAGATTTTATTCGCGGCTTCGAGGCGCACATGCGATTGCACTCGGCATTCTACGTGTCATACGGGCATCGTTTGATTCCAGCAACACCAGCGTCTGGAATCTCTGTAGTGCCTCGTATTTTTCACGACGACTCAAAACTTTCATTGGCCAATATCAAATTTGGAACATTCTTACTGGCTGACTATTTCGATGTCATGCTAGGCGGCAAAGAAGAAATAGAAGACCTTGAGGATGGCGGCAATATCCCGGTTGTCTCGACAAGTGAATTTAACAACGGCGTGACTGCTTGGAAGGCTGCCACTCGACAATTCGGGCCAGACGTCATCAGCGTTGCGACCGACGGAAGCACATGCTCAAGTTTCGCGCAGGAATATCCTTTTTACGCGTTTTATAAAGTCGCCATCCTAACGCCGAAAATTCGCATAGACATCGACGCCTTGTATTACGTAGCGTACTTATTGAAGCGCGAACGTTGGCGCTACGTGTACGCTCGTAAATTTGGAAAGGGCCGCTTACTGACGACTAAGCTATATGGCCCGGTTGATAAAAACGGCGAACCAGATTTTGCGATGATGGCAAGGTTTACGCAGCAATCGGCGTCATACCCAATCATCGCCTCTTTTCGTGAGGCTTACGCGGGCATGAAGAAGAAGCCTATCAAGTCGGAATCAGCAAAAAGCACCAAGAAGAAAGCCGGTCATAGGAAAGACTTCGATGACCTACTTACTTTCGCTGTGGCTGGCTCATCGAAGAAAGGGCAGACTCAAACATAGATGCTGGCTGTTTCCGATTGTCAAAGCGGAATGCAAACTCGCCAACATATTTCTGTAGATGCTTCGCGGAAACTGAAACGTGCGTGCTACGGATGCCTTTCTTGAGGTGCGACCAGAATCCCTCCACGCCGTTGACGTGGT
>JANYFV010000278.1 GCA_025359635.1 Undibacterium sp.
TAGCACAGGTGCGGAATTTCTACGCCTTCACGTTTCGCCACTTCAATCAGTAATTCGTTATTCCGGGCAGTGACTTCACGGCCATTCAACGTGAAGCTCACGACGGGGACATCCATTTGCGCCATCTGGCTGCGGGTAATCGCATTCATGCTTTTTATCGCCTTAAATATTGGATCAACTCAATTCAATTTTTTTGTAATGAGGTCTAAATAAGCTCATGCGGAAAATAGTTGACTACGCAATCCACTGGATTCGGTGCAGCCTGGCCGAGACCACAAATCGAAGCGTCGCGCATCACGGTAGATAATTCCGCCAGCAGTGGCAGGTTCCATTTAGGCTGCGCAATCAGTGCCGATGCCTTGGCAGTGCCGACACGGCAAGGTGTACATTGGCCACAAGACTCATGCTGGAAAAAGTGCATTAAATTACGCGCTGCATTCACTGCGCTATCTTTTTGCGAAAGCACCACGACCGCAGCTGATCCTATGAAACATCCATACGGTTGCAGCGTATCAAAATCGAGTGGGATGGCATTCATCGAGGCCGGCAAAATTCCGCCAGATGCACCGCCAGGTAGGTAGGCATACAACTGCTCACCATCGGCCATGCCGCCGCAATATTCGTCGATTAACTCTTGTATGGTGATGCCGGCCGGTGCCAGTTTTACACCCGGATTGCGTACCCGGCCAGACACAGAAAAAGAGCGCAAACCCTTACGGCCATTGCGGCCTTGTGCACTCAACCAGGCGCCACCTTTTTCGAGAATTTCACGCACCCAGTACAAAGTTTCGAAATTATGTTCCAGTGTTGGCCGGCCAAACAAACCCACTTGCGCCACATACGGCGGCCGCAAACGTGGCATGCCGCGCTTGCCTTCTATCGATTCGATCATGGCCGACTCTTCACCGCAAATGTAAGCGCCGGCACCACGCCGCAAGGTGATTTTTGGCATGCCAGCCATGGGTGGATTCAGTGTTAATTTTTGCAGTTCGGTTTCTAGCAGTTGTCGACAGGCGTGATATTCGTCGCGCAGATAAATGTAAATATGCGCTATGCCAACCGCCCATGCGGCGATCAGCATGCCTTCAAGAAAGCGATGCGGATCGCGTTCCAGATAAAACCTGTCCTTGAAAGTGCCCGGTTCGCCTTCATCAATATTCACGGCCATCAGGCGAGGCCCGGCCTCGGCTCGCACGATACGCCACTTGCGTCCCGCTGGAAAACCCGCGCCACCGAGACCGCGCAGACTGGAATCTTCCATCGTTTGTATCACTGTCTCAACCTCACGCGCGCCAGATATACACTCGTGCAATAAAGTATAGCCGCCTTGCGCCTGATATGCGGCATAGTCCAGGTACTCAGCCGTTTCCGCTGTCACTTTGCCTGCCTTAACTGCCGCTTCTACCATGGCACAATCAGCCTGTGCCAAAGCGTGCTGACCGACCGCCACCGCCGGCGCTTGTTCGCAGCGGCCTATGCATGGTGCTGCGATCACACGCACTTGTTTGCCTAAGATGATGGGCAATTTATCCAGTAATTCTTTAGCGCCTGCCATTTCACACGACAGGCCATCGCAGACGCGTACTGTCAGTGCCGCAGGCATGGCATCATTTTCTTTTACTACATCAAAATGATGATAAAACGTCGCCACTTCATACACCTCTGTTTGCGCCAGACGCAGTTCTTGCGCCAGCGCGGCCAGATGTGCGGCAGACAATGCCTTGTAGTGATCTTGAATTTTATGGAGATGTTCGATTAGCAGATCTGGCGTCCTGGCGGCATCACCCAGCAGGGCCTGCACCTCTGCCAATGCGACAGGATCAACCCGGCGCCCCTTGGGCGCTTCCCGTTTGCGTTGCTTGCTTGCGCCTTGCGCAATGATGGGAATTACTAGCTTGCTCATGGTCTTACCCTGTTCTTGTTGATTGCGTAGCTTGATTTTTACTAAGCTCAGATGCGCATTTCCGTCATTCCCGCGCAGGCGGGAATTCTGTTTTACCACCGACATTTATCACTGCAATCCGGCGTCATTCCCGCGCAGGCGGGAATCCAGCTTGTCCAATACGCGTAGCGTCATTTAGTCGTGCTACGCACAAGAGTAGCTACTGGATTCCCGCCTGCGCGGGAATGACGGGAATAATTGTTTAAGAGGCGGATCAGCGCAGCGATCCGCCTTTTTATTCAATTACTTAAACAATACAACCGCTTTTCCTACCGTTGTCATTACACCCCACGCCAATGGTAAACCTACTGCCAGCCAGGCCGCCAATACCAGCGCAGGACTTGAGGTTCCGCCACCTGCTGCAGCACTGCCAACTTCAGCAGCAAGCGCGCGGTCGTGTGCCAATTGTCGTTCAGCTGCCAGTTCAGCATCGGTCATGAAATATTTATCCGCCACCGGGCGCACCATGGCATTGCAGATCAATCCCAATACCAACATGCCAGCAAGGATATACATCGTGATGGTATAAGAGTCTGCCTTGGCTACACCGTGCGCCAATTGATATTCGCGAATGTAATTGACCAGCACAGGGCCAAGCACACCGGCCGTGGCCCAGGCCGTTAACAGACGACCATGAATCGCACCGACCATCTGGGTGCCGAACAAATCAGCCAGATACGCCGGCACTGTCGCAAAGCCACCGCCATACATCGACAGAATGATGCAGAAGGCAGCGACAAATAATGCAAGGCTGCCGGCTTGACC
>JANYFV010000292.1 GCA_025359635.1 Undibacterium sp.
AACCAACAATTTCCCAATACAAGCCATTGCTTTCATTAATGGCGAGCGCTTATTAATTCAATCTGAATTGCATCAGGTAGCGCTTGCTGTGAAGAGAGCTTATGCTGATAATCCCAATCTGCAGATTCTGGTGTTTGATGCAATCACTAGCCATGTGATCGATCTTGATCTGCGTGGCAGTGATGCTGATATTCTCGCTAGATTGAAGGAGTCAGAGTTGCCTGTGACTGGGAGTGGGAGTGCGAGTGCGACCGAAGATGTCGTTGCCGAAAATACTTTACGTGGCCGTGGCCGCCCAAAACTCGGGGTGGTGGCCAGAGAAGTGACACTCTTGCCACGTCATTGGGAATGGCTTGGTCAACAGACGGGTGGCGCTTCTGTGGCTCTGCGTAAGTTGGTGGAAGAGGCGCGGCGTGGCAGCGACGCTAAGCAGCAAGCGCGTGTTGCGATGGAGAGTGCATACCGTTTTATGGCGGGCATCGCCGGTGACCAATCTAATTATGAAGAAGCTACACGGGCTTTATTTGCTGGCGATAGCCAGCGTTTTTCGGCGTTGATCACAACATGGCCAGCAGACGTCAGCAAGCATTTATTGCTTCTGGCGCAAGCAGCTTTTTCAGATTAAAAGGACTCTCATGAAAGATTTAAGTAAAGGCCCGATAGGTGGGCATATCGTCAGCATGGCTGCACCCATCATGATAGGGATGTTGGTGCAAACGCTGTACTACATGGTTGATTTGTATTTTGTTGGGCGGCTCGGTCACGTCGCACTGGCCGGTGTCAGCGCCGCTGGCAATGTGATGCTGATCGTGATGGCATTGACGCAGATGATGTCGGTCGGCGCGGTGACTTTAATTGCGCGCGCGGTCGGTGGCAAGCATCAACAGCAAGCGAATCATCTGTTTAACCAAAGCATGCTGATGGGCTTGGCGGGGATGGTACTGACGCTATTGGCCGGGTTTACGCTGCCCCGATGGTATATGCAAGCAGTTGGGGCGGATGCGGCGACGCAAGAAGCTGGTCTGGCCTATTTGTACTGGTATACACCAGGCCTGGCTTTGCAATTTATTTTGGTTGCCTTGGCTGCCGGCTTACGCGGTGTTGGCATAGTTAAGCCAACGATGCTGGTGCAATTATTGACCGTGTTGATTAATATTGTGCTGGCGCCAGTGTTGATTGCCGGTTGGGGCAGCGGTGTGGCACTGGGTGTAGCGGGTGCAGGTTTGGCCAGCAGTCTGGCGATTGTAGTCGGGGTGTTGGTGACGATCTGGTATTTTTCCCGTGCCGAGCACTATATCGGCATAGAATGGCGCGCTTTACGTCCTGATTGGCCGGCTATCCGCAGCATGCTCAATATCGGTTTTCCGGCAGGTGCCGAATTTGCCTGTATGTTTTTATTCATGGCGATTATCTACAAGGCGGTGAGCCACTTTGGCGCCCCTGCAATGGCCGGTTTTGGTGTTGGTGCGCGGATTATGCAGGCCATCTTTATGCCAGGGATGGCGATCGCCTTTGCGATACCTGCCATCGCGGCACAAAATATCGGCGCCGGACAAGTGGATAGAGTGCGTGAAACCATCTTCAAGGCTTTGCAGATTGAAGCGGCGATGATGTTTCTGTTGATGTTGCTCTGTAAATTTGCGCCTGAAACGCTAATCAATGTATTTATTCAGGAAACCGAAGCACGGACAGTGGCACTCGATTATCTGCGGCTTATTTCCTGGAATTTTGTCGCGTCTGGTTTGGTTTTCGCGGCATCTGGTTTGTTTCAATCTTTTGGAAATACCTGGCCATCACTATTGAGTACCACCACCCGCATTGTGACCTTTGCCGTGCCAGTGTTGTATCTATCGCAAAGGCCGGATTTTGCCATTGCCGACATCTGGTATTTATCGGTTGTGACGGTGAGCTTGCAAGCCGTATTAAGCCTAACGCTACTACGCCGTGAATGGCGTTTGACTCGAATTCGTATGCAAGCGAATGGGCTGACAGCTTAAAAACCGAAACTTTATCAAGCTGTCACCGGGCTAGATGTGCCGCGCAAAATTCTTCTACATCTGCTGAAAAAGATGACTATGATTGCGGCTTACTTCGAGTTTTTCTGGATGGCCTTTTAACTGTATTAGCTGGCGACCGCGAAAATCACGAGTCACTTCGCTGATAGCGTCAACCCGTACCAGGGTAGAGCGGTGGATACGCCAGAATTCATCCGGATCTAGTTCGTCTTCGAGTTCTTTTAACGGCTTGCGGATCAAGAATTCTGCAGTTTCGGTTTGCACCCGCGTATATTTTTCGTCGGAACGAAAAAATAAAACTTCTTTGCTGCTGATCATGCGTAATGTGCTGCCGACGCTGGCTTGTATCCAGCGCAAATAATCGTGTTTGCCGCCTTGGCTATGTTGCATGATCTGCTTCAGCATGGCGGCGATCTGATCAGCATTATTGCTGTCTGGTGATGGCTTATTTGCCTTGCCGAGTCTTTCTTGCAAGCGCTCGCAGGTTGTACGCAAACGCTCAGCATCGACCGGTTTGAGCAGGTAATCCATGGCACCTTGTTTGAAGGCCTCGATGGCGTATTCATCGTAGGCGGTGACAAAGACAACTTGCGCCTGTTGTGACAGTTGTTTTGCCGCTTCTATGCCAGATTTTCCTGGCATACGTATATCGAGAAAAATAATGTCGGGCTTGTGTATCTCGGCTTGTTCTATTGCGGCGACGCCGTTGCTGGCTTCAGCGATAACTTCTAGTGCAGGCCAGACTTGTTTTAAGCGTGTTTTTAATTGCTCGCGCATGGGTGCTTCGTCATCTGCGATCAGGGCGGTTACGCTCCTGGAATTAGTCATTTTTTGTTGCTTTCTATTTGTCGGAATAAGGCAATCGTATGCTGACTCTGGCACCGCCGTCGGCGGGTGCTTCAACGATGAGTTGTGCTTTAGATCCATATAACATTTTAAGACGTTCACGGATATTTGATAAGCCTATACCGTCATCGGCATGCAAGTCAAATCCTATGCCGTTGTCTCTTACTTCGACCAGTAAATCCTGCTCTAATTTCATCGCTCTAATGGCGATGTAACCACCTGTTAATTTTGGCTCCAGACCATGCTTGATCGCGTTCTCTACCAGCGTTTGCAACATCATCGAGGGAAACGCCGCGTAATTGAGTTCTTCAGGCAGATCAACGCTGACGCTCAGCCTGTCACCCATTCTGGCTTGCATGATCTTCAGGTAGGCGCGTGACAAATCAACTTGCTGGCCGAGCTTGCCGCCGCCTTTTTCACGCATCTGTGGCATGGCGGCGCGCAGATATTGAATTAACGCGGCATGAATATTCGCCGCTTGCGCTGGATTGGTTTCAATTAATTGGCCGATCAAGGCCAGAGTATTAAACAAAAAATGTGGTTCAATTTGCGCCTGCAATGCGGCCATTTGCGCTTCCAGTAAACGTCGTTCTAATGCTTCTACATCGGCTCTTGTGGTCGCTGCTTTGGCCTGAAGTTCAGCCTTATATTTTCCGCCCGCCAGAATTTTAGTGGCGATAGAACCCCAAAAGAAAACTGCCGCAACATTGCCAAAACCTATAGGGCCGAGTAATACGAATCCAAGCACGCATGCAATGAATAATACGGGCCATGAAACAACCGCGACCCAGTCAACGAAGCGCCACCATAATTCGCGGATGGTATGAAAAACATCGAGGGTGAAGCTTAAGACCTTATTGTTTTCTGTATTGTTCATGGTGTGTTCTGTTTTCTTCTATGTTGTAGCATCATAATCTGACTATAACTTGCATAAACTATGCTCACCAGTCTGCTGCGACCAATGGCAAGCTGCTAGCATTGAATGGCATGAGCCATGGATAAGCGGAGTAACATACAATATCTGCTGTTTTCACCTTAGTTTTCACCTTAATCAAATTCATCGTGCAAAAATTTCCTATCCAATCTCTTGTCATTGCGCTGAGTATTACTCTGGCGATCAATCTCGCAGCATGTTCTCCTAAATTCGACTGGCGCGAAGTGCGTGGCACTGAATCTGCCTTTAGTGTATGGCTGCCAGCCAAACCAGCTAGCTTTTCCAGAGAAATGACACTCAATGGCGTCGCGCTCAAAATGCAGATGACGGCCGCTGATGTTGATGGCATTAGTTTTGCGGTTGGCTCGGCTAAAGTGAGCGATGCCAGCAAAATACCAGGCGTGCTTGATGCGATGCAACTAGGCATGCTGAACAATATTCATGGCGTGCCAGAAAAACAAAGTAGCCCTGGCAGCGATCACTCCTCTAAGGATTTGGTCGCCTATGGCAAGTTGGCGAATGGCCAGCCGGTAAAATTTGTCGGGCGCTTCCTCACTCGTGGTGCGTGGGTGTACCAAATCGTGATTATTGGAAAAGACAAATCCTTGACGCCTGAAGTGGTCGATACTTTTATGACGTCGTTCAAAACTAATTAATCAGCACATTTTTTTAGCGATATATCTTATTTTTTCTGTTAAGGATGGAGATTGTTAGATTTTCTGGTAAAGCGCTTTTTTTGTAGGCATTTTAGGATTATTATTGAACTGAACTTGCCATGTACTTGTGTGGGTCTTCACAAAATTAAGGGAATAAAACTATGTTAATCACTTTCAAATCCAAAGCTGCCGCCGAAGTGATCATGTATAAAGAACATGCACAGCGTATTCTTGAATTAATTGGAAAAGACGTCAATCTCGGCGTCATTACTTCTGAAGAAACCGCAGGTGCGATTAAAGTGATTGAAGCTGCTGTGGCAGAAAGCCGCGTCCATCCAATTTCCGAAAAAGTAGCGCGTGATGTTGGTGTACATCACAACGCAGATGGTGACGACAATGACCACGAAAAATCCGAAGCGGTGAGTTTCTCGGCAAGGGTATTCCCATTATTGGAAATGCTTCATGCCGCACACAAGATGCAACGTGAAGTAATGTGGGGCGTCTGAGCAGATGACCGCGCATATCGAGAACACCGTAGAGTTTGAATTGACCGCGACGGATGGCACACAGTTATTTGTGAGGGATTGGCCGCTCACTTCGGTGCAAGCACAACCATCTGGTGTTGTCATTATGCATGGCTTGGGTGAACACTGCGGTCGTTACGCTCATGTGGCACGGTTTTTTAATGTACTGGGATTTACCGTGCGCACCTACGATCACCGGGGGCATGGAAAATCTGGCGGCTCGCGTGGCGATGTGCCTGACGACGAAGCGATGTTGCGCGATGCACGATTTGTCATCAATGATTTCACTAAGCAATTGCATGCACCACCTTTATTGTTTGGACACAGTATGGGCGGCTTGTTTGCGGCGCGCTTTGCGACGGCAGGGCTCGCTCCGTTACGCGCTTTGATACTCTCTTCACCCGCGCTGGCCATTCGCATGTCTGGATTTCAGTCGATGTTGCTGAAGGTGGTCAGTCTTCTTATTCCGGGTGTAGGTCTTTCGAATGGCTTAAAAACACGATATTTATCGCATGATGGCGAGGTAGTCGAAGCGTATGAGAATGATAGATTGGTGCATGGCAAAGTCAGCGCACGATTACTTAATAGCATGCTGCAAGCGATGACGTATGCCCACGACCATGCACCTCAATTGACGATTCCCGTGTTATTGCTTGTGGCGGAAGATGACCATTTGGTTGATCCGATAGGTAGCAAGCGTTTTTCCGCCCGACTGCCATCGGTTAGTTCCAGCGCTATCTATTACGACAATTTTTATCACGAAATTTTTAATGAATTGGATGCAACGCGAGTATTTGATGATCTGCGTATGTGGCTGGAACAACAGCATTTGATCCCGGATGACTTCTGAAAGAGCAAAAAATTCCTTTTCGCCGCAGAGGCGCAGAGAACGCAGAGAA
>JANYFV010000304.1 GCA_025359635.1 Undibacterium sp.
GTCACCGCCGTAACCGGCGTGTTGGCAGATTGGCTGGCGTTTCTGACCAGAGTGCTGTAGCCGAAAGGGAAAAACGAAGGCGAGACATTACTGATATCGTCTACATGTGCCAGGATCTGCTGGTAGTCAGCCAAACCCAGGCGATTGATTTTTCCTTCCATGGCTTCTTCAAATGGCGTGTCGGAACGCACAGTCAAGCTGTTCGAACCCAAGCCCTTAAATTCCTTACTGATTGAAGCCGAGAGACCCTGCACGATCGACACCACCGTGATCACCGAAGCGACACCGATAATAATACCGAGCGTGGTGAGAAAACTACGGAAACCATGCGCGCGTATGCTCAGCAAGGCCGAGCGAAAACTCTCTATGATGCTAAACATCGATCAACTCCTCAGCATTTTTCTGCTGATCATTTTTCTGCTGATCATTTTGCTGACTGTTCTGCTTGCTGATGTCACTAAGAACCTTGCCATCACTTAAGCGCACCACGCGCTGGCAATGCGCTGCGATATCTGGCTCATGTGTCACGACGATCAGGGTTTGACCTTCTGCATGCAATTCGTCAAATAGCGCCATGATGTCGGCGGTAGTGGCAGAATCCAAATTACCTGTCGGTTCATCTGCCAGCAAGATAGAAGGCTCACTACACAGTGCCCGGGCAATTGCCACACGTTGGCGTTGACCGCCTGAGAGTTGGTTCGGTAAATGATCGAGGCGTTTTTCTAAGCCCACACGCGTCAGTGCAGCACGCGCACGACGGGCCCGTTCTGCCGGACGGATACCACGATAAATTAAGGGTTGCATCACATTTTGCAATGCGGTCGCACGCGTCAATAAATTAAAACTCTGAAAAATAAAACCAATTTCTTGATTACGCGTATGCGCCAGTTCAGATTCGCTCATGCTCGCCACATCACGGCCATTTAAAAAATAGCTGCCAAAGCTCGGCGTATCCAAACATCCCAGGATATTCATCATGGTCGATTTGCCAGAACCGGAAGAACCGATAAACGCGATATATTCATTGCGTGCAATCGTTAGATCAATGCCATTAAGCGCAGCGATAGTCTCGCCACCCATTTGGTAATGCTTGGCGATATTTTCCAGCCGTATCAATGCTTGTGCTGCGCTCATTATCATGATTTGTTTTTTTCTTTGTCACTGACTTTATCACTGAGCTTATCACTGAGTTTGTCACTAACTTTGTCACTGAGTTTTTCATTAAGCTTGTCATCGAGTTTGACATGATCGCCAGCCTTCAAGTGCCGTAATATTTTATATGGGCCGGTAATCACCAACTCGCCAGCGACAAGGCCGCTCAAAACTTCTTGCATGCTATCGTCTGAAATGCCCACGGTCACAATTTTTTTCTCGGCAACACCCGCATTATTCACAAAAACATAATTTTCGATTTTCACTTCTTGCGTGGTTTTTTTATCACCTTTCTTAGGTGCGACCTCGGTTTTCTCATCATTATTTGACATTACCGCCTGCAGCGGCAAGGTCAAGGATTTACCAGAAGTCGCGGTATAGATTTCTGCCCGCGATGTCATGCCAGGGCGCAGCGTCATACCTTTAGCGTCGACCATCTTCACCTTGATGGTGTAATTACGCGCCAGCGATGCACCACCCTGGCCTTGCATACCCTCATTCTTTTTAGGTGAGAGCGGTATAGTTTCAACTGCGCCTTTGAGTGCGACATCTGGGTAAGCTGCGATATGGATAGCCACCTCTTGCCCGACATTAATTCGCGCTATGTCGGTTTCATCGACATTGACTTCGGTAATCATGGTCGCAGTATTGGCGATTGTCATTAATCCCGATCCGGCGATTCCCACTTGACTGGCAATCGCTGTCTCACCCACTTTGATATCGAGTGAAGTCACGGTACCGGTCAGCGGCGCACGAATTTTTGTCTTGGCCAGACGCTCGTTGAATTGATTTAACACCGCATTCGCCTGTTGCAAACCCTCGCGACTATTCCGTAGTTGCACCTTGGCCAAATCCAGCGCATAACGGGCATCATCGACTGCTGAATCAGCCACCATTTTTGCTTTATGCAAATCGTCCTTACGCTGATACTGACTTTCTTGATTGACCACGTTCAACTGCTGTTGCTCTATATTGATTTGCTGTTGTCGCACTGCCGCCTGCTGTTGTGCCACCTCAGCACGATAACTCTGGTCATTGAGCAGCAGCACAATATCGCCCTCGCGAACTTGCTGACCTTCTTTGACCAGAATTTCACTCACCTTGCCCAGCACTTCTGGCGATAGTTGCACTTGCTCCTGATACACCAAATGGCCAGACGCAAGTATCGATGCCTTGATTTCATGTGTGGCGATTTTTTCAGTCTCGACCACTTGCTGAGCTTCGTTTCGGGTAAATTTTAGTATCACCGGGACACACAAAACCGCGACGATGACCAGCCCACCTATCCATTTACGATTCATACTGAGGCTCATACAGCTTTACTCAGTAAACTAACGATACTCCACACGCCGTAAATCACGCCATACGGAATTGCCACAATAATGATGGACGATGTGCGTGACAATTTACTCCATACCTGAAAACCCACCACCGTTAACACTGCCGACCAGATTGAAGTGATATTAATGCTGTCTAACAGCGAGGCCCATGGATGTCCCATTTCGATGTGAAAAAAGAGTTGATTGAGTGTGACAGGATTAAGTTGATCAAGACCTAATTGTCCGTTGTGCGCCATCAAAATTTGCATCGCACCCAGTGGCAACAACAGCAAACCCGGCACCGAAGCCCAGGCAATAAAGCTGAACCATTTAGTGAAACCGAAGTCCAGTTTTTTTATTTTCGCAACCAAAAGAAAGTACAAAGCCATCAAACAATAAATCGCAGGTATTCCTAGCAGTGCGCCAGCGGCACTACTGGTTTGCAGCATACTTTTTGTCATGAAGCCTTTCACTTTTTCGCGCGCAGCGGGATCAGGGATAGCCGCTGTCATACGGTCTTGCAACCAGGCAAAATCAACACTTTGGAAATACCACATAATAATAATCGTCGTGCAGAGCACGGTGAGAAGAAGTGGTAACCAAACCATGCTGCGTTTCTCGATCGTGGCGAAGGCGCGACTTGGTTCCATAAACATGGAGATTAAAGTGCTGAAAGCGGAGGCTGGAGCAGGAGCTTGAACTTCAATATCAGTATTTGTAATCATTTGGATTGTCCTGTGTGTGATTTTTATTAACGCAATGCATGCTAAAGATTAAATGAAACAAGTGCAATGGTTATCGTTGAAAAAAAATACCGCCGACCATCAAATTTTTCCATGCCGTTTATTCGTCGGCAGCGGAGTCTTCGCTATCAATAGAATCAAGGAATTTTCGCCCACGTTGCTGCAAGGCCTGACGCAACAAATACTCGACCTGCGCGTTTGCGCTACGCAATTCCTGCGCCGCCAGACGTTCTATCTCAGTCCATAAGACGGGATCAATACGTAAGGGAAAGGACTTTTTACCTGGGCTGGCCATTACGCACTTTTCTTTTTATGCTGACGAACATCAATTGTAAAGTGTGCCGGTATTGATAATCGGCTGCGTCTCTTTATCTGAACACAGCACGACCAATAGATTGCTGACCATGGCCGCTTTACGCTCATCATCAAGCTCTACAATTTTGCGCTCAGATAATCCGCGCAAAGCCTCTTCCACCATACTCACTGCGCCGTGCACTATCTTTTTACGCGCACTGATAATGGCTTCGGCTTGCTGACGGCGTAGCATGACTTGCGCGATTTCCTGGGCGTAGGCCAGATGAGTTAACTTGGCGTCTTCGACATCGATGCCAGCCGCTGAAAAACGACTATGCAATTCGACTCGCATCGCATTCGCGACTACATCCATACCGGCGCGCAACGTGGTCTCGCCTTCGTGCAAATCTTCGCCATCATCGTAAGCATATTGCGAGGCCAGATGGCGCAATGCAGCTTCCGCCTGTACATTCACGAAGCGTTCGAAATCTTCGACGTTATAAATCGCCAATGCGGTTTCCTCTACTCGCCAAACGATGGCGGCACCGATCTCAACCGGATTACCGCGTTTGTCATTGACTTTTAAGGGCGGCGTATTCAAGGTGCGGGCGCGTAAACTAAGCTTACGTTTAGCGAAGAATGGATTGGCCCAACGTAAGCCTTCACTCCTATCGGTACCCTTATATTGGCCAAACAGCGATAACAAGGCAGCCTCGTTAGGTTGCAACATGTAGATACCGGACAAACAGAATATTCCCCCTAAGATCATCCCTACCCGTATTAAGATGGCGCTGACCGAGGGCTCGCCAAGCGTCGATGCAATCAGTGTCACCATCAGGTAGATCGCCCCCAAAATCAGCGCCAGACCAACCGTAATCATCAAGTAACCATCCATCGAATTACGCGTGCGCTCTTGTATCAACTTCCTGACTGGACTTTGTTTATTTGCTACGTTCATGTTATCTCCTGTGAATTGATTTCTCAGGCAACTCATATGAAATCAAAGTGATATCACTATAGGATCACTTATTTGCGTTGTCAAGGCGTTTTTTCAGGTATCAACACGATCGCCAACGAAGCTCCGGAAAAGAAAAAAGAGGCGATCTATCTCTTGAATTCGATAGATCGCCTCTCTTTAAAATCATGTATTTACTTCGCGATTGTGCCGTTTGCCTAGATTGATAGAAAGCATACGGTAGTCGTCGTATGTGTTTAAACTATTTTTTGATACATCGAAGTAATGCCATCCATCACCTCCAAGATACGCTCACTTGTGGTGGCGACGTTTGTCACGAATTGCTTTTTCTCCCGCCCCTCACCAAATTGATGTAAGGCCATGTCAAAGAATACCCACTGTTGTTGTGCCAGCGCCAAACTCTCTTTAATCTTAGCGGTATTAACAGGTGAAGCCAGCAAAAACTCCATGCCCGCAATAAAATCTTTGCGTGCGCCGTCTAATTTCTCTGATGAATCAGGAGGTGCAACACCCCATTGCATGGCTTGATAATATTTCGCCATTCTTTGTGACAGCATGCGCTGACGACCGGCAACGTTGACCAATTTTGCGCTTGTCGAACCCGAGTGTTTTTCTAACTGCACTGTGGCGGTTTGTGCCAGGGCCAAAATTTTCTCACTGATCACCATCACATCGCGCGCGCCCTGAGGGCTGGGAGCCAAACGGACTAGTATTTCTTTGTACTCGCCCCATAAACCTTCCATTTTTTCGAATACGGATTTGTTTTCGGTAGTTGGGGCAAAAGCGAGCAGCTCAGACAATTGCTGCTCAAATACCGCCACCGAAGTGCTTAAGATTTTTCGCGACTGCTCTACTTCTATCCCCTGCCCAACTTGTAAATAGGATTTTGCCAGGCGCTGCGACAACATTCTTTGACGACCCGATATATTAATCGCTTCATTAACTCCCTGAATCTGCGCCCATGCCACCGACAACAAAGTAACGCCCATCGCCAGCAAGCTTGATCGTGTTAGAAACTGTCTTCTGTCCATCATTTTTCTCCCAGAGTTAATCACCATAGATAGTTTGCAATAAGCAATTTCTATGCCGCTCACAGGGAGCTTTGTCGCACCAAATACATGCGCCTCACTATCGGATCAGGTAAGATGCAAGTCGAATTCTGTTCGCTTTTATTTCTAATATTGCTTCCAATCGGCATGAAAACCAAAATCCACACTGAAGTCGCCGCACTCTGGCAGCTTGCCTGGCCAGTTTTAATCGGTCAGCTAGCGACTGTCGGAATGTCGGTCGCTGACGTAGCGATGACAGGGCATCTGAGCTCGGCAGATTTGGCTGCCGTAGCCTTAGGCGCATCACTATGGATGATCGTCCTGGTGACTATCATGGGAATTATGATGGCGATCAACGCAATTGTTGCGCACGAAGTAGGTGCGGGCGCGTTTGGTCGTATTCCACACATTATGCGCCAGTCCATGTGGATGGCGTTTGGCATAGGTATCATTGGCTGCGCAATAATCAACTTTTCTACGCTCATCTTTGATTATCTTCTACTGTCTCCGGATGTGAATGCGAAGGCCTCGCAATTTGTCCACGTTATCAGTATCGGCATGCCTGCGTTTGCTATGTATCGCGCGCTCTACAGCTACACCACTAGCCTGAATCAGACCAAACCTATCATGGTGATTGCTTTGTGCGGCCTGGTGTTTAACGTGATCGGTAACTGGCTACTGGTGTTTGGCAAGTTCGGCTTGCCTCAGTTAGGCGCGACCGGTTGCGCCTTGGCTACCGGTATCGGCTTGTGGCTAATGTTGGCTGGCATGTTATGGTGGATACAGCATGCGCAAGCCTACAAAAGAACTTATCCTTTCACTCATAGAGAAGCGCCAAAATGGAGCGAGATCCGCTCGATGTTGCGGGTAGGTCTGCCTATAGGAGTGGCTTATTTCGCCGAAGTCTCGGCATTTTGTGCGGTCGGTTTGCTGGTGGCACGATTTGGCGTGGTGTCTGTTTCGGCGAATCAAATCGCGCTCAATTTTTCTTCGTTGGTGTTTATGATCCCTTTAAGCTTGGGCGTTGCGCTGACGACACGAGTAGGCCAGGCGATGGGCGAAGGTGATCCTGTGCGTGCGCGTTTTATTTCTTGGGTCGGAGTCAGCGTATCGCTGGCTTTTGCCGTGTTGTCAGCGATTTTCATTACCATGTCGCGTCACTCGATTGCCGCTGCCTATACCTCTGATCTAGCGGTACAAGAATTAACCGCCACCATCCTGTTATTCGCTGCCATCTTCCAGTTATCCGATGCCACCCAAGTCACGGCCTCGTGCGCGCTGCGGGGCTACAAGGTAACTCGCACGCCGATGTTAATTCACCTGCTAGCCTTTTATGGCTTTGCCTTACCATTGGGCTGCGTGCTTGGCCTGGCACCAGAGTGGATGCCATGGCGCCCGCAACAAGCCATGGGCGCCAGCGGCTTTTGGATCGGTTTAGTGCTGGGATTGACCATTGCAGGGATCTTGCTGGTGGTGTTTTTACATCGGCTATCGACAAGAAAAATCAGGTTTGCGGCTAGTTCCGGTAAAATAGTCGGCTAATTTATTCCATTTTTAAATCATTCATGGCGTTGTGGCCTTCGCCTTGCCATGAATGATTTAGAAATGAAATCACACTTCAACACCATTCTGTAAAGATCACCATGAGTCTCCAATGCGGCATCGTCGGCCTACCCAACGTCGGCAAATCTACCCTCTTTAATGCTCTGACCAAAGCAGGCATTCCCGCAGAAAATTATCCTTTTTGCACGATAGAACCTAACGTCGGCGTAGTCGAAGTACCCGATCCGCGCCTGGCCTTATTGTCTGCGATTGTCAAACCTGAGCGCATCCAGAACGCCATTGTCGAGTTCGTTGATATTGCCGGCTTGGTTGCGGGCGCATCAAAAGGCGAAGGTCTGGGCAATCAATTCCTTGCACACATCCGCGAAACTGACGCCATCGTCAATGTCGTGCGCTGCTTTGAAGACGACAACGTCATTCACGTCGCCGGCAAAGTAAGCCCGCTAGACGATATCGAAGTCATCCAGACCGAGTTGGCATTGGCCGACATGGGCACGGTAGAAAAAGCCATCCATCGCGAGCACAAAAAAGCCCGCTCTGGCGATAAAGATGCGGCCAAACTGGCAGCATTGTTAGAACGCATTATGCCGGCATTGAACGAAGCGACGCCGGTACGTGCTTTGGGTTTAGATGCCGAAGAAATGTTGCTGATCAAGCCTTTGTGCCTGATCACTGCCAAGCCAGCGATGTACGTCGCCAACGTTTCCGATCATGGCTTCACCGATAATCCTTTGCTGGATCAATTGACAGCGTATGCGGCATCTCAGAATGCGCCTATCGTCGCCATCTGCGCCTCTATTGAATCAGAAATCGCCGATTTAGAAGATGCCGATAAAGCCGAATTCTTGGCCGATATGGGAATGCAAGAACCTGGCTTAGATCGTTTAATCCGTGCCGCCTACAAACTATTAGGCTTGCAAACTTACTTCACCGCTGGCGTCAAAGAAGTGCGCGCCTGGACTATCCATGTTGGCGACACCGGCCCGCAAGCGGCTGGCGTGATTCACACTGACTTTGAACGCGGGTTCATCCGCGCCCAGACTATTGCTTTTGATGATTACATCACTTACAAGGGCGAAGCTGGATCCAAAGAAGCCGGCAAAATGCGCGCTGAAGGCAAAGAATATGTGGTGAAAGATGGCGACGTATTGAATTTCTTGTTTAACGTCTAAACCGTCTTAATAAAAGTAAAAAAGGGCTCCAGATTTTGGAGCTTTTTTTATTTGTATCTGATCGGGAATGTCGAAGATGGCAGAAAATATGCCCTATCAAGAAAATTCAACTTATTAACATTTTCATCACTAGATAAAGATAAAACGGTAAGATATGTTTTTCTCATAGTCACCGCCAATATCCCTTTAATTTCGCCCTGTTTATTATGCCGACCATCACTGCCCTTACGCTCTATCCGATTAAGTCATGCGCAGGTATCGAGCTGCAAAGCGCAATGCTGACTGAGACCGGGCTGTCGGTTGCAACAGTCTATGACCGGGAGTGGATGGTGGTGGATAACGATGGACAATGCCTGACGCAACGTGAGTATCCAAAAATGGCCTTGATTCGGCCCTCACTGATCAACGGCAAACTGGTGCTAGAGATTAAAGGCGCAATGCCTTTGGAAATTCCATTGGCACAAGCTGAATCAACACAACGTAAGACCTTGCAAGTACAGATCTGGGACGATTTCCTGCTTGCCTGCGACGAAGGCGAAAGCTGCGCGGCCTGGTTTAGTTCTGTCTTGGGGATTGCCTGCAGATTAGTGCGATTTCACCCCTCGGTCAGCCGCGTAGCCAACAACCAATGGACTGGCAATAAAAATGTGCCTACGCATTTTTCAGATGCTTATCCTTTGCTGTTACTATCCGAGGCATCGCTGACAGATCTGAATCAAAAATTAACTACCCGCGGGCTGGCCTCAGTGCCGATGAATCGCTTTCGGCCAAATATTGTCATTGACGGCATCGCAGCTTTTGAAGAAGATTATGCGGATTCCTTGACGATGGGTGAAGTGGATCAGGCAATTTGCCTTAAACCGATCAAACCTTGTCCGCGCTGCCCTATGCCGGCGGTCGATCAATTAACCGGGCAAGCGGGCGACAATCCTGTCGATGTATTGCAAACCTATCGCGCCAATGCAATGCTCGATGGTGCCGTGACCTTTGGAATGAATGTCATTGTCAGCGAAGGTTTTGGTCGGAATCTCAAGCTTGGAGATATTCTTGAGTTGCATCTGGCGTTTTAATTTTGTCTGAACAAACATGGTTAATCAATCTGCTGATTTGAAAGACGACATGAATAAAGTGATTACAAAACCAGCCATAAACCAGAGCAAGGAAGAGCTTCTCAAAGAGAATCACTTGTTGCGTGATCAACTGCACGTTTTTTTAGAACGCGCGCATCAGAATCAAAAAATCATGTCCAGGCATCAGAGTTTGGATCTCAAACTGATCGGATCAAGCAGCTTTCGCGAATTGATTGTCAATATTTTCACCACGCTGGCAGCCACTTCTGAATTGGATTTTGTCACCCTGACGCTGGTCGATTTTAAAAATAGTTTACGTGAAGTATTGGTCGATCTCAAACTCGATTTGTCCGAGTTCCCCAATCTGATGTTGATCTCCAACATTCGCGAACTAGGTGCGCTCGAAAAAGAATATAGCAAACCTTTGCTCGGCGCCTACAAAGAAAAATTTCATGCGTCTTTTTTTTCGGCGTGCCAAAAAAAACCTGGCAGCATCGCTATTATTCCCTTAGTAAGGCACGGAAAATTGATAGGCTGCCTCAATCTTGGTAGCGTCGATCCTATGCGTTTTAACCCGGTGATGGCGACCGACTTTATCGAAAATCTGGCGTCTATCATCGCCATCTGTCTGGAAAACGTCATCAATAGCGAACGGCTTACTTACATCGGCTTAACTGACGCATTAACTAATGTCAGTAACCGCCGCTTTGTTGAACAACGTATGCTGGAAGAAATTGGCCGCGCGCGCCGACAGCAATACGATATTGCCTGCCTGTATCTGGACATTGATTTTTTCAAGAGAATTAATGACCAATACGGACACCAGAGCGGTGATGATGTTTTAAAAGAAGTTGCTACCCGCATCAAAGCTGAATTGCGTCTGAGCGATACTTTAGGGCGGTTTGGTGGTGAAGAGTTTGTCGTGCTTTTGGTCAATGCCAATTTACATGATGCACTTCAAGTGGCGGAGCGCATACGCCTCAGCATCGTCAGTAAACCGTTCAAACTCAGTATGGCCGGTGTTTGCAATACCAGTATTTCGATCGGCATTTCAACGCTGACTGAAGCGAATAATCAAGGCGATATCACTAATGCTGCTCATGAATTATTGTGGCGCGCCGATCGGGCTTTATATGATGCCAAAGAACAGGGCCGCAATCGCGTTTGTCACTGCGAACAAAAGACATCAACCTGAAATTCGTCAGATGATTTTCTTGGCTTCGAGTTGCAGGCGCTCATACTTGACCCGCAATTGCTCGGGAGTTTCGCGCCAGGCAGGATTAAAAGGAATGCAGCTTACGGGACAAACTTGCTGACATTGTGGCTCAGTGTAATGGCCGACACATTCGGTGCATTTATTCGGATCTATCTCGTAGATTTCCGGCCCCATATAAATTGCTTCATTCGGGCATTCGGGTTCACACACATCACAATTGATGCAATCGTCGGTAATCAATAAGGCCATAATTTACTCTAATAACTTATTCTTCCAGCGCCGCTACTTTTTGCTTGAGCCATTTATCGACGGACGGGAAAACAAATTTGGAGACATCGCCGCCAAACATGGCGATCTCCCGAACGATAGTGCCAGAGATAAACTGATATTGATCTGATGGCGTCAGGAACAAAGTTTCAACATCCGGCAATAAATATCGATTCATTCCAGCCATCTGGAATTCATATTCAAAATCCGACACCGCGCGCAAGCCACGAACAATCACCCTTGCATCGTTCTTGCGCACAAAATCTTTCAGCAATCCCGAAAAACTTTCCACTTTGACGTTGGGATAGTGTCCCAGCACTTCATTGGCGATCGTCAGGCGTTCATCCAGAGAAAAGAAGGGCTTCTTATTTTTGCTATCGGCGACACCCACCACCAGAGTATCAAAGAGACCTGAAGCGCGACGGACCAGGTCTTCATGGCCACGGGTGAGTGGATCAAATGTTCCTGGATAAACGGCTGTGACCATCTTTGTTCCCTTAAGCACGAAAAAATTACGGATATGCACCAATTCGAACGGGCATTATGCCTGAATTTCGGGCAAATCACGTAGCATCGCTCACCAATATATTGCGTTGCAATATGTGAAAGTACACACTTCCGGCTTTATCTGCACGAATGACGCGCCAGTCTTGTAAAAAATTTAATTCGCTTTCGACACCGTCGTCTTGCGGATTGGCTAGCGTCAGCACATGTTCTGCTTCAACATATAAAAAACCAGACTCAGCAAGCAATTTGGCACAGAGGGGTAATATTTTTTCCAACATTCCCTGATTGAACGGCGGATCAAGAAAAATCAGGTCAAAGCGTTGCTGCTTTGCAAGCATGCTAGCTGCCAAGGTAAGCGCATCGGCTCTGAGTAATTCAACTCGATCGGCCCCGAGCTTTTCTTTCACTTGTTGCAACTGGCGGAACGCAGGCGTATGGTACTCAACCATCGTGACGTGGCTAGCGCCACGGCTAGCTGCTTCAAAGCCCAAGGCTCCACTACCGGCAAATAAATCAAGGCAGCGCAGGCTTTGCCATTGACCATCAACCAGATGATTTAACCAGTTAAAGACAGTTTCACGCACCCGGTCTGGCGTCGGCCTCAAACCATCGGCGCATATCACGCTCAAGGTGGTACGTTTCCAGAGGCCGCCTATCAGCCGCACCTGATGCGAGCTAGATTTAGCACTCAATTTACCAGCTATGGGCTTTTTTGTTTGTGCTTTCATTGATATGAATAGTGAGGGAACGAGGAATTTTACTAACATGGGTCTGTTAGAATGCAGCATTCTAAGTCCATTTCCAATGCAAACGTGCACTTTGTCGCTCACGGCCACTAAAGTAATTGACCGCAGCTTCTCGCATGTCGAATTGAAAACGGCATAACCCTACGCCCCCTATCATAGACAACGATGTTTAGCTTTTTCAAGAAAAAACCCAAAGACGAATCTAAAGATGAAGCCGCAGTTTCTGCAGTAGCCAATGCGGACCGTGATACGCTAGTGCCACCAGACTTGACCGACTCAGTGCCGGCACGCGGCTCATGGTTTAGCCGACTCAAATCGGGGCTATCCAAGACATCGTCTAGCCTGACCACCTTGTTTATCGGCGCCCGTATCGATGATGATCTCTATGAGGAGCTAGAAACCGCACTCTTGATTTCGGACGCAGGTGTAGAGGCAACCCAATTTTTGCTCGATGGTTTGAAACGTAAAGTCAAAGAAGAAAAACTAACAGAAGCCGAGCAAGTGAAATTGGCTTTAAAAGCCTTGTTGCTGGATTTGTTGACACCATTGCAAAAACCTCTGGAACTCGGTCGCCATCAACCTTTAGTCATGATGATTTCTGGCGTGAATGGTGCGGGCAAGACGACGACCATAGGTAAACTCGCGAAACATTTGCAACAACATCAGCAATCGGTGATTCTGGCCGCTGGCGACACCTTTCGCGCTGCCGCCCGCGAACAACTGACAATTTGGGGCGAGCGCAATAACGTCACGGTGATCGCGCAAGAATCCGGCGATCCAGCAGCAGTTGCCTTTGATGCAGTCGCTTCTGCCAGAGCCAAAGGAACAAATGTAGTGATGGTCGATACCGCTGGCCGTTTGCCAACCCAATTGCACTTGATGGAAGAATTGAAAAAGATTAAACGCGTCATCGCTAAAGGCATGGATGGCGCACCGCAAGAGATTTTACTTATCATCGATGGCAATACAGGACAAAATGCGCTGGCTCAAGTCAAGGCATTTGATGAAACATTAGGATTGACGGGGCTGATCATTACCAAACTCGATGGCACGGCAAAAGGCGGCGTGCTCGCGGCAATCGCAAAAACCCGCCCTGTCCCTGTGTATTTTATTGGGGTTGGTGAGCAAATCGAAGATTTACAACCTTTCAACGCGAAAGAGTTTGTCGATGCACTTTTCGATTGATTTTGCGATCTGCATATTGAAATAACCTGAGTCAACGCACCTCATCAATTAATTGCCTATGATCGAATTTAACCACGTATCTAAAGAATTTTCGCGCGATGTGTACGCTTTACGCGATATTTCATTGAGCATCGCCGATGGCGAATTGATTTTTCTGGCCGGACCGTCTGGTGCAGGCAAATCAACTTTACTTAAGATGATAGCGGGAGTAGAACGCCCAACTAGTGGCACCGTTGTAGTTAACGGGCAAAACATCAGCAAACTCAAAGCCGGCAGCCTGCCATATTTTCGGCGAAAGCTCGGCTTGATCTTGCAGACTCAAGGCTTATTGCTTGATAGAACTGTGCTTGCAAATGTCATGCTACCTTTGATCGTTGCCGGAGCAGCCTCCTCAGAAGCTGAGACACGCGCCCGAGCTGCATTAGAAAGAGTCAGTCTGGCTGACAAGATAAATGCTTTGCCGCAAGCTCTATCTGGCGGAGAGCAACAACGCGTGGCGATAGCCCGCGCCATCGTCAATCGCCCGCAAATTATTCTGGCCGATGAACCCACCGCTTTTCTGGATCGAGACAACGCCAACAAAGTCATCAGCGCATTGAAAGCCTTTCAAAGTGCTGGCGTAACCTGCATCATTTCCAGCCATGATGAACAGTTTTTGGATCAAGCGAGTCGCGTGATTTACCTGAGTAAAGGCTCAGTCACCGATAGCTGGAAATCCCCGTCAAAATTAGATAAGGAAGAATGATGACTATCTGGTTTCGTCAACATGCGTATGCATTTAAAAGCGCCCTGTCCCACCTTCGGCTGAGTCCCGGCAACTTTATTTTTAATGTATTGGTCGTGGCAATCGCCCTGGCATTGCCGATTGCTGGCCTGACCATCATCGAAAACGTACGCCCGGTTTCCGCACAATTGTCGATAGAGCCAGAGATCAGTGTTTTCCTCACGCCATCAACGCCACGCAGTGAGGCGACAGCTTTATCCATGCCAATCAAACAAATTCTAAAAAACGCGAATGTCTCGGCAAAACTGAGCTTTATCACTAAAGACAAAGCCTTGGCCGCGCTAGAAGAAACGTCTAGCCTGGCTGAAGTACTCGCCACTTTAGGCGGCAATCCCTTGCCAGACGCGTATGTGCTTTCGCTCTCCAATTCTGATGCGCAACGTGTTGACGCATTAGTGCAGCAACTAAAAATTTTAGCAAACGTTGATGTTGTACAAGTTGACTCGGCTTGGGTCAAACGCTTGTCGGCCCTAGTTCATGTTCTGCAAGTGGCACTTTTATTCTTGGCAATCTCACTCAGCGGAGTTGTCGTGGTCGTGGTATTTAACGCCACAAGACTTCAAGTTCTGTCGCATCAGGCAGAAATCTCTGTAACGCGTTTGCTTGGCGCGACGAATAGTTTCATTCACAAACCGTATTACTATACCGGCGCATTATTAGGATCACTCGCTGGCTGTGTAGCTTTGGCGCTGATTACCATTTCACTGCAGCCTCTGAATCAGGCCATCGCTGAATTTGCTAAGTTGTACGCTTCAGAATTTCACCTAAGCCCACTAGGAATTTTACCGAGTGCGGCGTTAATAGGATTGAGCACGCTGTTAGGCCTATGTGGCGCGTATTTATCTGTGCGCAGACAACTTTCTCGCGCTATTTGAATTTTAGGATATTTTTACTGAATAGCTGCAACTTTTGTCTTACCTACGGTTCTAATCGTTATAGAGAATTTAAGTTTATGTTGAATGATTGACAGCTATTTACATCACTATCAATATAGATACAGAGTATTAGCACTCAATGCCATAGAGTGCTAATATAAGAGCTTGAAGCGATTAATTCGTATTAAATTTGCACTTAATATACTTATTTTTTTATTTAAATTCAGCAATAGAAAATCTGGAGGAAGAATGACTTATTCATCAACACAAACCATGATGCCATCTTCGGATAGCACTGCTCTGGCCTTAGGTTTTAGCGGTAGTCTTGGAAATATTGATGCATATATCTCAGCAGTCAATCGTCTGCCTATGCTCACGCACCAGCAAGAAATTGATCTGGCAAACCAACTACGTCAAGACAATGACCTGAATGCTGCACAGCAACTGGTTATGTCGCATTTGCGTCTGGTGGTCTCAATTGCCCGCGGTTATCTCGGTTATGGCTTGCCGCACGCAGATTTGATCCAGGAAGGCAATATCGGCCTGATGAAGGCAGTGAAGCGTTTCGATCCTGACCAAGGTGTGCGTCTTGTTTCTTACGCCATGCATTGGATCAAGGCCGAGATGCATGAATACATCCTTAAAAACTGGCGCTTAGTGAAAGTGGCGACCACCAAAGCGCAACGTAAGCTTTTCTTTAACTTGCGTAGCCACAAAGAAGGCCTGGATTCGATGTCCTCGAAGCAGATTGATGCGCTCGCAACTAAGCTCGACGTCAAGCGTGAAGAAGTCATAGAGATGGAAATGCGTTTGTCTGGGCGCGATATCGCGATGGATGCGCAAAGTGATGATGAGGACGATAAATTTGCCCCTATCGCCTACCTTAAAACTGAAGCTGAAGAACCGACTCGCGTTATCGAAGCGCAACAATATGACCGCTTGCAAAGCGAGGGTTTGGAAACTGCACTGTCTAAACTAGATGCGCGTTCGCGCCATATTGTTGAGTCTCGCTGGCTACAAAATGATGATGGCTCTGGTGCGACTTTGCATGAACTGGCTGCTGAGTATGGTGTTTCAGCTGAACGTATTCGTCAGATTGAAAGCGCAGCACTGAAAAAAATGAAGTCTTCTTTGGTGAGCTTTGCTTAAATCGTCTATCGCACTAAACATAAAAAATGGCACTCCTCGGAGTGCCATTTTTATTTATTCAAAACTATTTCAATAAAATTTTCAGATCGTGCGTGATCGGTTCCGGGCCTTGTCCATGACGCAAAAACAGACGTATCCGTCCCTCTTTATCAAACACATAGCTGCCAGCGGTGTGATCCACTGAGTAGGAAGTAGCAGTTTTCCCGGGAACTTTTTGATAGAAGACTTTAAATTCTTTTGCCACTTTTTCTGTTGCAGCCTGATCACCATACAACCCTAAAAATCGCTTATCAAAATTGGGCACATACGCTGCTAACAAAGCTTGCGTATCGCGCTCTGGATCCACCGTCACAAATAAAACCTGCACCTGATTTGCCAGATCACTCAGTTGTTTCATGACTTCGGCCATCTCGGCCATCGTGGTAGGACAAACATCGGGGCATTGCGTATAACCAAAAAATATTACGACTGCTTTACCCTTAAAATCGGCCAAAGTACGCGCTTTTCCATTCTGGTCAGTCAATGCAAAATCCTTTGCATAGTCAAGGCCAGTCAGATCTGTATTGATAAACTTTTCTTCAGGCTTGGTACATGCTGCCATGCATGACAACAATAATAAACTGACCAGCATCAATCGTCTAAATGGGCTAATCATAATTTAATATAGTGATCCAACAATAAGGCTGCAAACAGAAGCGACAAATAAATAATGGAAAATATAAAAGTTTTGCGCGCCAGAATATCATCGTAATGGCGATAAATTCGCCATGCATATCCAAGAAAAATACAACCGAGAATAATTGCACTGACCAGATAAATCAGGCCGCTCATGTGCACCGCATATGGCAACATGGTGGTGGCAAACAAGGCAATGGTGTAGAGCCAAATGTGAAAGCGCGTCAGTTCCGGGCCATGTGTCACCGGCAGCATAGGCAAGCCAGATTTTGCATAATCGTCACGGCGGTACATTGCTAAAGCCCAAAAATGCGGCGGGGTCCAGACAAAGATAATCAATACCAAGAGCCAAGCTTGCATCGGCACATCATTGGCGATTGCGGCCCAACCCAAGGCTGGAGGCATCGCACCCGATAAACCGCCGATCACAATATTCTGCGGGGTCGCAGGTTTCAAAATGATGGTGTAAATGACCGCGTATCCAACAAAAGTCGCGAAAGTCAGCCACATAGTCAGCGGGTTCACCAGGCTATACAGCACCCACATCCCAGCAGCACCAATCACCGCAGAGAACAACAAAATTTGCGGTGGTGTGATTTCGCCACTGGCACTGGCACGACGCGCAGTACGCGCCATGCGCGCGTCGATCTCACGCTCGACCAGACAATTGATGGCAAATGCAGCACCGGAAAGCAGCCATATGCCTACGGTAGCCGCTAATACAAGGCGCCAACTTGGCAGTTCTGGCGTTGCCAGAAACATTCCGATCACTGCACAAAAAACGGCAAGCTGTGTGACGCGTGGCTTGGTCAGCGCCATATACTGGGCAAAACGATTGGAGGGGAAGCTTAGAGTGGTCATCAGGATCAGGTTACGCAGCGTGCCGAGCTCGATAGTTTAGCATGGTGAGCAAAAGCACGAGCGCTGCCGCGCCAGCATTGTGCAATACGGCAATCAGCAACGGCCATGAAAAATATACCGTCGCGATACCAGTCATCAATTGAGCAAAAATCACCATCAATATTTTGTTAGCCAAAGGACTAAGCGTAGGTTTTTTTCGCGCCAGACAGGCGACACTAACTATCGCCCCAATCGCGATCCAAGCAAAACTTCTGTGTGCCCATTGAATCGCAACCAAGGCCGAAAAAGGCAGGTACTCGCCATTAGCCTTTTGCCCCAATTGTCGCCACAGAGTAAAGCCATGTTCAAAATCCATCTCAGGTGCCAATACGCCATTACACAATGGATAATCACTACAGGCGAGAGCTGCGTAATTTGTACTGACCCAACCGCCCAGAGCGATTTGTATACTCAGCACTATCAATGCGATGCTTGCAGTTCGAATAAGATTTGGACCAGCAGCACTAGATTCACTCGCAGAATGATCCTCGCGCGCCAATGCCCAAGCCAGCAGACTCAACAAGCCCATTCCCAGTAACAGATGGATACTTACTATCACTGGCTGCAACTTCAATGTCACAGTCCACGCACCGAAGGCACCTTGCAGACAAACGAAAAAGAAAAGCCCGGTAGCCAACCAAGGTGATTGCCGCGATTTTTCGCTCCGCCACCAAGCAATAAGTTCGCGCCACCAGGCGATAAGCATCTGCACAACGATCAATGCTCCGACACTCATTGCCAGGTAACGATGGATCATTTCTACCCACGCTTTTTGCAAAGTGACTGGCCCTGTCGGCATTAAATTCTGGGCAGCCTTGATCGCTTCATGCGATTGAAACGGATTGGCCTCACCATAACAGCCTGGCCAATCTGGGCAACCGAGCCCTGAATCCGTCAGGCGCGTGAACGCGCCAAACACGATCAAATCAAAAGTTAAGAATAACGTGACCGCAATCAACTTGCGATATTTACTGACGTTCTTCGACGTCCAGACCAAACTCAGAGGAAGTAACGCCACCGTTAAGCCAGTGATGAGAAGTTGTGCCCACATGTGCATCTAGCTTAGCCAATGGCAGACGCGCGCAACAACTTGGCGATGTCTTTTTTCATTTTTTGCGGATCTGC
>JANYFV010000306.1 GCA_025359635.1 Undibacterium sp.
TGACTGGCGTGGCGGCATGGGCAATGCGGTGGCCCGTATTAATGGCCAAGCCGCACAAGCGAACATACAGATTAGTATCGATAAATTGGTGGACAATAAATTGGTTTTTTCTTTGCAAGCGAAGAGTGCACTGGCAGGCAATTTACATTTCGCCTTGGTCGAACAATCGTTGATTAGCAAGATTATGGCCGGTGAAAACCGAGGTGCGACCTTGCAACACGATTACGTTGTGCGTGAGTGGGGTGAGGCAATTGCTCTGACGGCGGCCACACCAAATACGCAGAGCAGGCAGCTCAACGTGCCTGCCAACGCAGTGCATAAAAATCTCTCGCTTGTCGCCTTTGTTCAGTCAGAAAAAGGCGAAGTGCTGCAAGCCCTGAGTTTGCCATTGTGCGCCGCGGTGTTGTAAGCGCGGATTGGCTAGGTTAACGTTGTATTTGTTTGTATTATGAGGTCGACTTCAGCATCATAAAATGCGGAATACCATCTTCCATTAATACGTCGGATACGGTCACGAAACCAAAGGATTGATAGAAATTTTCCAGATAGGATTGCGCTTGAATCCGCACCGGCTTGCCCGGATAGTTTTTCTCGATGAGCTTCATCCCGTGGGCGAGTAATTGTTTACCGATGCCCGTGCCACGTACGGCGTTGCTGCTGACGACTCTGCCTAAAGAGACCTCTTCGTATTTTAAGCCTGGCGGTACAACACGTAGATACGCCGCCACTTGTTGATCATCTGTCCAACCGACCAGGTGCAAACATGTAAGATCGAGGCCATCTATATCTTGATATACACAGTTTTGTTCTAATACAAAAACCTCGGATCGCACTTTGAGTATGGCATACAGTTGGGCCGCGCTAAGATCAGAAAATGGAGCGCGTTGCCAGGTGATGTTTGATTGCATATTGAGTTCTAATGTGGAGGTAGCCGCTATTCTAAACGCTCACGCTACATCTGTTTGAACAGGTGCGCATACACTCTGCTTACGTGCAGTTTATCGTCGCTACCGCGCAATTTAAGGCTGAGTTTGCCTGATTCATCTCGGGTGGCACTATGGATAAATTGACTATTGACTACCGTGCCTCGATGAATTTGCCAGAATAAATTATTGTCGAGTTGCGGTAAAAGTTCTCTGAGGCTAAGACGTATCAAGGACGCATGTTCTGCTGTTACGACATTGATGTATTTGTCGGTGGCCTCAAAATACAAGACATCGCTGACCGGTATCATGCGTATCTGGTTACCTACAGCGGCTCGGATAATGCTGAGTTTTTCACCATTTTGTGTGGCTGTAGCACCTATGCCAGGAATGAGGTTGCGTAGTTGCGCGACCATGCGATCGAGTTCGCCAGATCTGTCTTGTTGGCTGGCTAATTTGTCGTGCAAGCGTTTTACCGTTTTACTTAAGCGCTCTTCACTGATGGGTTTTAAGACGTAATCTGAGGCCGCATGTTCGAAAGCCTCAATGGCAAATTCGTCATACGCGGTGACGTAGACAACGAGTGGGAAAGCCTTGTTGTCTGGCCATTCTTCCGCTAATTCATGTGCGACTTCCAGACCAGTCTTGCCCGGCATCTTGATGTCCAGAAATAGAATATCCGGTAGTAGTGCCAGTGCATCTTGCACTGCCACTACGCCATTTGCGGGTGTGCTGCAAATCTGCAAAGTTGGCCACAGTTTTGCTAACATATTGATGAGCGTTAGCGAGAGTATCGATTCGTCTTCGGCGACGAGTGCGCGAATGGTGACCATGCTTTATGTTCCTGATGGAATAGAGATGCGCGCGATTACGCCTTCTGGTTGGTGGGCAGCAAGACTTAACTTGGCGGCGGGGCCGTATAGTGCCACTAAGCGTTCGCGTACGTTAGCGTTGCCTACGTGATGATGTGCTTCTTCGTTAGCGTGTGCCTTTGATTCATCATAATCAAAGGGCAAACCCAACCCGGTGTCAGTAACGCTTAAATGTAAAAAACCATCTTGTTGCGTCGCAGTGACGTGAATGCTGCCGCCTTCCATTTTTGGTTCTATACCATGCTTGATGGCGTTTTCTACCAAGGGTTGTAATAACATTGGTGCAATTTCTTTTGTTTCCAAATCGGTTGGCAATGCGAGCACGTAAGTCAGGCGTTTTCCCATGCGGATTGCCATTAATTCGAGGTAGGCTTTCATGAGTGCAAACTCGTGTTTGAGTGTGGTTTTTTCTGTGCGCGATGAATTGAGGCTGGCGCGTAAATACACGATCAATTGTTCCAGCATGTATTGGGCACGTTCGGTGTCAATCGCAATCAAGCCTTGTAAATTGGCCAGCGTATTGAATAGCATGTGCGGCTCTATTTGTGCCTGCAATAATTGTAGCTGCGCTTGCATGGCTTGTTTTTCAATTGAGGCATTGCGCGACTTTTCTTTTTCTGTATCTGCACGCAGATCGGCGATCTTATTCTTATTCCAAAAATACAGTCCAAAACTAAAACTAATGAATACGCACATCAGCAGCAAAATACGGTGACCATCAACGAACATAAAAGAAACACCGGTGAGCGGGAAGCCATAAATGAGACGGCCCAGGTTACTGCCAATAAAATAACCTAGTGGTGCAGAGAGTAAACTAAGCGCAAACATGGCTAGGCCATTTGGCTTGTTGTTTCGCCAGATTACCCAACGAAATCCATCAATTAATGAGGTGATGGATACGCCGATCAACATGGAGAAAACCCAGTTGGTAAAAAAGTCTTTGTCGATGTGGAGTACGTAGGTAATAAATACAGCAATACCGGTATTGAACAGGGTGATGTAAAGCAAATAAAGTACGATGGCGCGTTTGAATGGCGTGCCAGGAGCTATAAAAATGTACATGTGGATGGCCTAATTATTTTTTCTATGATACGTTGTTTTCGACGATTTATTGGGGTTTAAGGACATGGACGAATCTTCACATTAGCAGGGCTAAGAGCACAGCCCGAAGCGACAAGATAGCAGTTCTTGAACTTGAATCGCATAAAACAAGGCGCGAAATATTCCTTGTAACTTGGCTTGAATTTACGAATTTATCCAAATTTCCGAAGATTATCTTGTTTTTTTGAATTGTCGCTATATCGTGCTTATATCCTGATATATTGGCAAAAAACTTTTTGAGACCTGCTTTGTGCGTCGATCACGTGCAATCTTTTATATTGAAATTTTAGGAAAATTCATGAGACCACAAAAAAAATTAGCCATTGCATTGCTGACATTGGGCATAGCTTCAGCTTACCCCGCCAGCGCCCATGCTGCAGACAAACAGACCAAGCGCGCAGCACCTACCGTGGCAGAGGCTGAGCAGTTTCTCAAAAACGCGGAAGCGCGATTAGAGAAATTATCTGATACAGCGCAACGTGCAGCCTGGGTATATGAAACCAATATTACCGACGACACTGAAACTATCTCGGCGCAGGCCAATGAATTGGCCTTGACTGCTGCGGGCGAGATCGCACTAGAAGCACGTCGTTACAATGGTTTGCCTTTGTCTGCGGATAACAAGCGTAAATTAAAATTACTGCAATTAAGCCTTGCCATCAGCGATCCTAAAGACCGCGAGACTTACACGCGTTTGGCGGCATCGATGTCAGGCGATTACGGCAAGGCAAAATACTGCCGCAAGGCGGGTGACCCAACATCGTGCCTCGATTTAGGTCAGATGGAAAAAATCATGGCGGAAAGCCGTGACCCTGCCTTACTCAAAGAAGTTTGGTTGGGCTGGCATCAGCAGTCAGTGAAATACAAAGATAACTACGTAAAATATGTCACCGTTTCAAACAAAGGTGCGCGTGAAATGGGCTTTGCAGATACCGGTGCAATGTGGCGTTCGCAATATGACATGCCGGCTGATGCGTTTGCTGCTGATACTGAGCGATTGTGGCAGCAAGTCAAGCCTTTGTATGATTCCTTACACATGTATGTCAGGCTAAAGTTGCGCCAGCAATATGGTAAAGACGTGGTGCCAAAAGAAGGCCCGATACCAGCGCATTTGTTTGGCAATATGTGGAGCCAATCATGGGAGAATCTTTATCCTATAGTGAAACCACAGACGCAGACTGCATCCATCGACGTGGCAGACGCGCTCAAAAGTAAAAATATCGATGCCAAAGGTATGACGCAGTTTGGCGAGAAATTTTATACCTCGCTGGGCATGGAGAAATTACCAGAATCATTCTGGCAAAAATCCCTGTTCACCAAACCACGTGACCGCGAAGTGGTGTGTCATGCATCGGCCTGGGATCTGAATAATCTGACCGATGTGCGTATCAAGATGTGCATCACGCCGACGGCAGAAGATTTTATGACGATTCATCATGAGTTAGGCCATATTTACTACGATCTGGCCTATCGTAAGCAGCCATTCTTATTTAAAGGTGGCGCGAATGATGGTTTCCATGAGGCGATAGGCGATACCGTTGCTTTGTCTGTAACACCAGAATATTTGAATAAACTGGGTTTGCTCAAAGAGGTGCCAGATGCTTCGCAAGACATTGGTGTCTTGCTTGATCGAGCATTGCAAAAAGTGGCGTTTTTGCCGTTTGGTTATATGGTCGATCAGTGGCGTTGGAAGGTGTATTCCGGCCAGGCTAAGCCAGCTGATTACGATAAAGTCTGGTGGGAATTACGCGAGAAATATCAAGGCGTAAAACGCCCTGCGCCGATGGAGGCGAATGGCTTTGACGCCGGTGCCAAGTACCACGTGGCGGCGGACGTTGCGTATTCACGTTACTTCATCGCGCATATCTTGCAATTTCAATTCCATCGCGCTCTGTGCCGTGAGGCAGGTTACGTTGGCCCACTCAATCGTTGCTCAATTTACGAAAACAAAAAAGCCGGTGAAAAATATCAAGCGATGTTAAGCATGGGTGCAAGCCGCCCGTGGAACGAAGCTTTGAAAGCGGTAACAGGTGAAGATCAGATGGATGCAACAGCGATACTCGATTATTTCGCCCCATTGAAGGTGTGGATGGATGCGCAAAATAAAGAAATGAGTAAGGAGTAAATTAAGGAATAAATCAATATTCTTATCGTGCGGCGGATATTTTGCGGGTATCCGTCACGCTGCACTTTGACTAGGATGCTATGATCGCATCCCAACTCTAATCCACTACGCAATATTCAAGATATATGACAAACATCGCATTACGATTTCAACATATTGTTAAGCGCTACGATAAAAAATCTGTCCTGAATGGGGTGAATCTTGAGATAGCCAAAGGTGAATTTTTTGGCCTGGTTGGCATGAATGGCGCTGGCAAGACGACGCTCATTAAGTGTTTGCTGGATTTTTGTGAGACTGATGAAGGTACCATAGAAATTTTTGGCGTCAGCAATCGCTTGACTGAGGCACGCAAGCCGATGGCATTCTTGCCAGAACGCTTTATGCCACCGTATTACCTGACCGGTAAAGATTTTTTGAAGTACATGCTGAAATTGCAGGGCGGTGTATATGCGCAAGCCGAAGCAGAAGTTGTCTTGCAGGCGCTGGATTTAGAGTGCGCTGCGTTGAGTCGCGCGGTACGTTTATATTCCAAAGGGATGACACAAAAACTAGGATTGGCAGCCTGCTTTCTGGCGCAAAAAGAATTGTATGTGCTCGATGAGCCGATGAGTGGTCTCGATCCAAAAGCGCGCGCTTTGCTCAAGGTGCGTTTGCATGCATTACGCGAGAGTGGCTGTACTTTGTTTTTTAGTTCGCATGCCTTGGCCGATGTGGAAGAGATCTGTGATCGGATGGCAATACTGCATGAAGGTCAATTGCGCTTCGTTGGCTCACCAAAGGAGTGTCGCGAGAAGTATGAAGCGGCGACTTTGGAGCAAGCTTTTATGCGCTGTATTGGCTAAACCGAGATTTTCTATACTAAATCCGCGCTTCCCTAGAACAGCGAATAGTAACAAAAAAGGCTGAGCATGCATGCGCAGCCTTTTTTTTACGGCCTTAGAGGCAGGGCGGTGCGCCGGGGGCAATGGCTCCGC
>JANYFV010000402.1 GCA_025359635.1 Undibacterium sp.
TGTTGAAGCTGCACGTGTTGAAGCTGCACGTGTTGAAGCTGCACGTATTGAAGCCGAACGTGTTGAAGCTGCACTTGTTGAAGCTGAACGTGTTGAAGCCGAACTTCTGGAACAAGAATTCGCATTGCTGCAAGCTGCGCAACAGGTGGCGGAACTCGCTGCAAAAAAAGCAGCCGCACTAGAAATCGAACTGGCATCGAAACGGGCGGCCGAAGACGCTGCTATGCGCGAAGCGCAGCGACAAAAGCAAGAAGCCGATAATCTGGAAGTCGAGCGGGAAAAAGCAGAAGCGCAGAATAAATTAGATCAAATCGTCTTGGCTGAGGCGGCCGCTACTGCTGCTGCCATCGCTGCCGAACCAGTCAAGATTGAGTCAGTAAAAAAAATCGGTAAGGCTCCTGAAGATACCTTGATCATGATTGCCGATGATTCCAAAGTCGTGCGGGTTAAAACCAGTCGCGTTCTGATCAAGAATCTGTATCAAGTGACTCTGGCTGAAGATGGCAATGAAGCCGCTAGTCAGCTCGACTTTATCATGCCAGATTTGCTCATCACCGATGTCGAAATGCCTGGCATGGATGGTTTTGAACTCACCCACCATTTACGCTCCAACCCGGCAACTGCATCCTTACCCATCATTATGATTTCTGGCGGCAGTGATGAATTAGTCGAGAAAGCTAAGCTGGCTGGCATTGATGTGCTGCTTGGCAAACCCTATTCTGATGACGACTTGCTCGGCCATATTCGCCGCTTAACGCAGGGTGCATAATTTCCCTGCCATTAAGGGTGCATTACTTGCCATTGCCGCAGCGATTTTGTTTGGCGCAAGTACCCCCTTGGTACAACTGGCAGGAGTCAACGTCAGTGCCTGGATGACCGCTGCATTGCTGTATTCTGGCGCGGCCATCGCTGGCTTTTTCTTGCGTTCAAACACCACAGATGAAGCACCTTTACAAAAACGACACTGGCCCAGACTAATTCTGATGGCGCTATTTGGCGCAGTGCTAGGCCCGGCAGCATTGGCCTGGGGCTTACAACATACTGGCGCGATGGGTGCCTCACTGATGCTCACTTTAGAAGCAGTATTTACTGTCTTGCTCGCCATTGTTTTGTATCGTGAAAAAATCGGCAAACGCGTCGCTCTTGCGCTTGCCATCATGACTGCGGGTGCCGCCTTGCTAGTGATGGATCAGACCCAGACCAATACCGGCAGCTCGCAAGTGATAGGTTTACTGGCGGTCATGGCGGCCACTTTGGCCTGGGGCATCGACAATAGCCTATCGCGCGGCCTGGCCGATCTTGATCCCGGCCACGTCATCCTCGGCAAGGCAGCACTAGGGGCAGGCAGTTCATTCCTGATCGCCCTGATACTAGGCAGCACTTCCATCGGCTTTAATCGCGGCGTCGCCCTGCTAATGATCGGCGCCATCGGCTACGGCCTGAGTTTACGTTTTTACTTACTTGCACAACGCTCATTCGGCGCATCACGTACCGGCTCTTTATTCGCGGCAGCACCATTCATCGGTGCAGTGATCGCCTTTGGCTTGGGCGAGCATCAAGTCAGCTACTGGCTAATCGGCGCAACATTCCTCATGATCATAGGAGTGGTCTTACATCTAACTGAAGAACACGAACATCTGCACCATCACGACGTGCTAGAACACGAGCATGCCCATCACCACGACGACGAACACCACACCCATAGCCACGCAGAAATGCCGTCAGGCACACACAGCCACAAGCACCAGCACACAGCACAACAACACCGCCATCCGCATGTGCCTGATGTGCATCATGATCATAGTCATTGAGCGCTTCGTCGCGATTTTAAATTTGCAAAATCCGAATTTGTGCAGGAAAAAATCGTAGATACACATAGAGTCTATGCTTCCCGTCAAGATTTTTTTCACAAATCAGTACTAACAACGCCATCTGACTGAGCAAACTTAACCGCACCGTAACTGGCGATCATTACCAGAGCGATGGCCAATATTTGTGTCTTGCTGAGCACCTCGTGCAACACCACAAAACCAATCAGCGCCGCCGCAGCTGGCTCGACGCTCATCAAGATACCGAACACGCGTTTAGGCATGCGCCGCAGCGCTTCGATCTCGCAGCTGTATGGCAACGCCGACGATAAGATAGCCACCGCAAACGCTACCGGTAACAGCGCATAATTCTCGGCAATCGTGGCACTGGCATGCACGCCTACCGGGCTTAAAAATACCGCGCCCACGGTCATGGCCAAACTTAAACCCTGGACACCCGGTAATGCACCGCCGAGTTTTTCACCTAAAACAATATACGCCGCCCAACAAGCACCGGCGACCAAGGCCAGACAAAAACCTTGTGCATCGATTTCACCGTTAAATGGATTAAGTAAAGCGATGCCGCCCGCTGCCAGTAAGACCCAAACGAAATCCAAAGGACGGCGACTATGCCATAGCGCAACCGCGAGCGGCCCGACAAATTCTATCGTGACTGTCAGGCCTAAAGGCAAGCGCTGCAAGGCCAGATAATACGTGAGATTCATCAACGCCAGGATCGCACCAAACGCCAGCGTGATACGCCATTGCGATGCGCGTAAAGATGACCAGTTTGGCCGTACCACCAGCAGCAATAAAAGTGCAGCCATACTCAAACGCAAAAACACCACCGTCACCGGCCCTAATGCCGCGAATAAGGATTTGGCACATGCCGCGCCAAGCTGCACGCTAACGATGGAGAGCAGAACCAAAACCAGTGGTGGTGTGCGGGATAATATTTTCATTTGTTGCTAGTGGATTGTGGAAGAATGGACGCACAGAGCGGCTTGCACCCGAGCTAGGCAACTACATAAAATAGTTACTTCACATCCTTCACCACTTGCCCG
>JANYFV010000442.1 GCA_025359635.1 Undibacterium sp.
CACTTTGATAGGCACTATGTTCCCAAAGTCCCTTTGGTTCAATCACCATACGAACATTTTCGCCATTCTGAGTCGTTGTCACAGTCTGCACAGGCGATCCAAAATCCGCCACATCTAAACGGCGGCGCAATATTTCCGGCAAGCCCACTTTAAGAAAATCCACAATAATTTGTTGCCCTTGCTGGCGAACATCCACCGCAATTTGATTACTCGGCAAATCAATGACAATTCGACCTTCTCCAACTGAGCCACGACGAAAATCGATATCGCGTAAATTTTGTTTAGTTTGACTTGGCGCAGTAGCCACAACGGGCAGTCCAACAGAGTTGACCGCAGTTGCTATTCCACCCGAACCGTCTATCGTAACAATGACAGAATTCCCCTCAATTGTTGTTGCATAATTAAGCGATTTATTTAAATTGAATACCAAGCGTGAGCGACCAGTGGCCTCAACCAAATTAACATTACGCAAGTCGCCCATACCAATGTCAATCGCTGTCTTTCCGGTGCCATTTGAGGTGTCTGCAAAATCCAATGCTATTCGAGCGGGATTCGATATAGAAAACCCCAAAGGAGACTTAACGAGAGGATTTTTCAGAGTAATCTTAACGATGAGATTAACGCCCTGCTGGTTTGCAGAAATAGATTCAATACTATTAGATTGAGCAAATGCGAATTGACTAAACGCCAACAGACCAATCAGAAAAAATTTGACGCGCATAGCGCTCCTTTTACTTGTATGTATTAACGCGTTCATTTTTTTGCCTCCAGCAACTCAAGGGTAGCTTTTCGTTCAGTCCAATCGCCAGTGGCGTCCTGGACGATTTCCGTAACTTCGATCTCTGTGTCTGTAATTTTGGTGATTTTGCCAAAATTTTGCCCAACATAATTACCCATTTTAGCCTGATAAATTGTCTTATCCCCCTGAATCAAAGCATTACGAATGTTAGATTTTTCGATAACTCCTACCATTTTCAAGGAATCCAATGGGAATGCTTCTAAGACTTCTCTACGCCTTTCCATATCAGGTCGCAAGCCATTATTTGACTCAGCTTTCATTCTTGCCAGAACCACTAATAATTTTGCCGGATTATAGGGATCAATCTGATTTTTTCCGGAATATGGCACGGGCACATATACCTTAGGCTCACTTATCTTGGATATAACGACACGAGACTCTTTCTTTACCGTATCCATCCACTGCTGCAACTCAGTAATACCGTTATCCCCACATCCAGTGAGAGCGAAAAATAGCGGAAAAAGAATTAGGAATTTTTGCCAAAATTTAATCATTTCTTTGGACCTTTTTTCAATGCTGCCTGAGCTGAAATTTCTTCCGGATCAAGATAGCGAAAAGTCTTAGCCACAACATCTAAAACAAGAGTCGAGTCTTTCCCTGTCGTAATACTTAAATTATTTAGGGTGACGATACGCGACAGTCTGGCAATATCGCTAGCAAACTCTCCCATATCGTGATAATTACCGGTCAATTTAATATCTATGGGAAGCTCTGCATAGTAATCTTTTGCCACAATCTGACCAGGTTTAAAATTCTCAAATGTCATTGCACGCCCAACACCAGCTTGAGTAATCTCAGACAATAAGGCTGCCATTTCTGCTTTACTTGGCAATTGCTTTTCCATGGTTGCAACATATTGCAATACTAATTTCCTTTGTTCTTTTAAAGCATCAAGACTGATCGCTTGTTGCATTTTTTGCTTAAAAGAATCCTTTAGTTTCTGCTCCTCTTGCTGCCCAGCATCCAATTCATTGAGTTGTCCGTCCCAGTAAAAATACCAGCCAGAGCCAATTACAAACAGCACTAAACCGAAAGCCGATAATATTCTCGGCGCGATTGGCCACAACCCAGGGTGCAATCCATTCAGATCACGAAACTGCGCCCCAATCGACTCGCCAAGTTCTTTTAGATTTACCATATAAATTTAATCTTTCATCTGAATTCAGGGCTTTGATGCGGAGACAGTTACTGCAGCATCACTCGCTGACGCTGCACTAACGCCAGCAGCAGACAGAACCTCGCGCGGGCGTCTGATTCCCACATTCATAGAAAAATCAAACACTTTCTTAGCATCTCTCCCCTGACCAATGCCAGTAGCTTTAATTTCTATCAACTCGGGTTTAATCATCCAATCTGTCTTATTACTTAGATTAAAGAGAAATTCAGCCACTCGCTGATTCGATTGCGCGTAACCCGTTAGCAAAATACGCTGGCCTTCTTGCTTGAGCGCTCTTAAATACACACCTTCAGGTGTTAATTTTACCAACTCATCAAGCATAAACACTGGCTGGTTTCGATCCCCCTGCAAATCCTCAACAGCCTGTTGACGCGCCTTCAATCCATCAATTTCTTGCTTCAGGCTCGCGACTTCTTTAATTTTCTCATCGAGTTTGAGATTTTCAGCAACAATGAAGTTATTACGGTCCGTTTGAGCAGAAAGCTGTCTCGAAAAAATCGTCCCGACTAAAACTACAATCACCACGCCAACCACGCCAGCAGCCATTAGCAACGAATAAAAATCATTCTTTTGTCTCTTACGCTTTTCTTCCCGATGAGGAAGTAGGTTAATTTTAATCATTAGCCATACCTCCGCATCGCCAAACCGCATGCAACAAGATAAGAGGGAGCATCAGCACGTAACAATTTTTCACTGACATTGGAAGATAAATCCATTCCCTTAAAAGGACTCACCACAGAGGTTGATAACTTAGTACGCTCAGCAACAATGTCAACCAAGCCTGGAATTACAGCACAACCACCAGCAAGATAAATTTGATCCACACGAGTAAATGGGGTAGATGTAAAGAAAAATTGAATTGCTCGCGTTACTTCAAGTGCCGCACTCTCCAGAAAAGGCTCAAGCAACTCCATTTCGTAACTATCTGGTAAGTCTCCCTGTCTTTTCTTCGCTTCCGCTTCCTCAAAGGACAATCCATAATTTCGCACTATATCTTGCGTCAGTTGATTACCTCCGAACTGCTGATCACGCTCATAAACAACATCTCCATTTAATAAGATGGAGATATAAGTCACTTTGGAACCAATCTGAAATAGCGCGTAGATCTGATCACGACCGCCATTAGGTTGCTGCTCAATCAATCTGCCAATCGAAGCTCGTGCTGCGTAAGATTCAATATCCATTACTTTGGCTTGCAGTCCAGATGCCTCTATAACCGCAACACGATCTTCAATTTTTTCTTTACGCGAAGCCGCCAACATAACTTCGACATCCTCAACCGAATTAGCAGATGGACCGATTACGCAAAAATCCAAACTAACTTCATCCATTGCAAACGGAATGTACTGATTTGCCTCTGATTCGACTTGCACTTCAAGAGCTTGCTCACTTAAATTAGCCGCGAGAATGATTTTCTTGGTAATTACCGAAGAAGCAGGCATCGCCAGCGCGACGTTTTTCACGCTCGAGCCGCTTTTTTTGATGACTTTGCGGATCGCTTCTGAGACTTGTTCGATATTTTCGATATTACCGTCAACCACAGCACCTTTCGGCAGGGGTTCGGAACCACATCGCTCAAGTCTATATGTATTGTCGCCACTTTTAGAGAGCTCAACAATTTTAACGTCAGACGTGCTTATATCCAAGCCAACCAAGGGCGGATTTTTCTTTCCAAGCAATGATGCCAGATCTAAAGCCAAGGATATCCCCTCAAAAAATAGTACACATCTTATGACTTACAAAACAAACCAGAGCGACTGAACTGCACAGATAACGTGTTCGTCAAAATGAATTTTTCTTTTAAAAACCGCCATTTACGAGACACTTATCTAAGCTTACATTAAATCGTAGCAATAAGACTCTTATTATGTAAAGCTTTTTCCACACAGCATTGCAAATTTGCGTTGCCAAATATCCACTTCTGGGCAATTCAAGCATGCCTTTTTTAATAATCTGGCTGCTAGGGCTATAATACTCAGTGATTTCCAATCATCTAATCTTCGCTAATGTCCGCTACTAAAGCACCAGATTCCCTAACAAATCAAAACATCAAGACCCTATCAAATGGGATCCTATTGCGCACTCTCTTTGTAATAAGTGGGATTTTTATAGGAATAATCGTCTCAAGTGTGTTGATAATCGTTTTCGCGCTAACCATGGCCTACCCTAATTTGCCAGAACTTGATGCTATCACCAGTTATCGACCCAAAATGCCTCTGCGTGTATTTTCTGCTGATAATATGCTAATTGCGGAGTTTGGGGAAGAGCGGCGAAATGTTGTTCGATTTACCGACATCCCGGAAATAATGAAAAAGGCGGTTCTTGCTATCGAAGATGACCGCTTTTATGAACACGGTGGCGTCGATTACCTGGGAATCGCCCGCGCGACTCTGCACAATCTGACAGGAGGCGCAAAGCAAGGCGCGTCAACCATCACGCAACAAGTCGCGAGAAATTTTTTCCTGTCCAGCGAACAAACGTTCAAAAGAAAAATTTATGAAATTTTACTGGCTTGGAAAATAGAACAAAATTTGAGCAAAGATCAAATTCTCGAAGTGTATATGAACCAAATTTATTTGGGGCAACGCGCGTATGGTTTTTCTTCAGCAGCGCAGATCTACTATGGAAAGACTCTCAAAGAAATCAGTATTGCCGAAGCGGCGATGCTGGCTGGACTGCCGAAAGCACCGTCTGCATATAATCCTGTGGCCAATCCCAAGCGCGCAACTGTACGTCAGCAATACATATTACAAAGGATGAAATCCTTAGGCTACATCACAGAAGCGCAGTACGAAACGGCGAAAGTTGAAAAATTGCGCGTCAAAACTGACAGCGCAGAATTTGGCATTCATGCTGAATACGTCGCAGAAATGGCGCGTCAACTGGTGTATGAACAATTCAAAGAGGAGACTTACACCCGTGGCTTAAATGTTTACACCACAATCACCAAGTCAGATCAGGACGCCGCTTATTTATCACTACGGCGCGGGGTCATGGATTACGAAAAGCGTCACGGCTATCGAGGCCCAGAGTCTATTATCGACATCCCCCGCAACAAAGAAGCAGCGGATGAAGTGATCGAGCTGGAGCTGTCTAAGCATCCTGATAGTGACGATATCGTTGCGGCGATGGTCGTCGAGGCCGATGCAAAGTCGGTGCGCGCTGTACTCTCATCGGGCGAAGAAATTCGAATGAGCGGAACTGACCTAACGTTCGCCACCAGCGGCTTGCTTACTACGACTCCGGCAAATAAGCGTATACAGCGTGGTGCCGTGATCAGGGTGATGCTTGAAGGGAAAAACTGGGCGATTACCCAAATACCCGAGGTGCAATCGGCATTTGTGGCGGCCAGTACAACCGACGGTGCAATCCGTGCCTTGGTTGGCGGCTTCGATTACAACATCAACAAATTCAATCACGTGAGTCAAGCCTGGCGTCAGCCAGGATCAAGTTTCAAACCTTTTATTTACTCATCTTCACTCGAAAAAGGCTTGTCCCCATCCACCATCATTAACGATGCGCCCATCAGTTTTGATGCGGGGCAAACTGGCGGTCAGGCTTGGGAGCCCAAAAATTACGATGGTAAGTATGAAGGTCCAATGACCATGCGCAAAGGATTGACGAAATCCAAGAACATGATCTCGATTCGTATACTCAACAAAGTCGGCGCAAAATATGGACAGGAATACACTAGCCGCTTCGGATTTCTGCCTGAAAAAAATCCGCCTTACCTGACCTTGGCTCTTGGTGCCGGTGCAGTAACACCGCTGCAAATGGCTGGTGCCTATGCCGTTTTTGCTAACGGCGGCTACAAAATTAATCCTTACCTGATCTCAAAAATTACTGATGCCAGCGGTAAAGTACTCTCACAAGTAATACCCGAGGAAGCTCAAAACGAAGCAAATCGGGTCATCGATGAGCGCAACGCATTTTTGATGGACAGCATGTTGAAAGACGTAGTCCGTTTTGGTACAGCAACCAAGGCTCTGATACTGAAGCGTCCAGATATCGCCGGCAAAACTGGTACGACGAACGATTCTTTCGACGCCTGGTTTGCTGGTTATCAGACGAAATTGGTTGGCATTGCCTGGATAGGTTACGATCAACCAAGAAACCTCGGCAATAAAGAAACCGGGGGCGGTCTTGCTCTGCCAATATGGATAGGTTACATGCAGAAAGCACTCAAAGATATTCCAATCGAAGATCGCCCTATACCGAATGGGATAATCCAAGCTGAGGGAGATTTTTTCTATGTGGAAAATCCGCCCGGCTCAGCCATCCGTGTTTTGGGTAGTGATGAACCGGGAATGATAGAAGAGTAAATCGACTTAATTGCGGGCTTTAGTTGCAGATCCTAATTACATCGCCGCTTGTTCCTGGGCAATCAGCGCTAAAGTGGCAAAAAATTCTGAACCATCGCGTGTATTACGCCAGAACTGACCGTCATGCTTGTAATGAAAACCGCCAGAACGCGCCGCCAGCCACATCTCTTGCATAGGCGCCTGACTATTGACAATGAGTTTAGAACCATTGTTGACGAACTCAACCTCCAACACGTTGCCGCTGCGTTTGCAGTCAACATCTAACTCATCATTATCAAACGCTTGTTCAAAAAAATTTTCCACTTGATGCAGGCATTCATCAGCCTTAGTCAAGAATTCTGTTTCCGTCATGTTACACTCCTGCGCATTAACCAGTCGCCATTTTATACGGTGTTGAACATTTTGAAAAAAACTACACTCATTTCTCACTTTGCACTTGCAGCCAGCATTGCGCTACTCAGTGCCTGCGGCCAAAAAGGCCCGCTCTATCTACCGGTTAAACCTGCGCAAGTTAGTCCGGCAGAAATTCAAGCGCCAGCGATGGTCGAGAAAACTAAGCCCTCGAAATAATTATTCATTGCACGACACTTGCGACAACCGCGCAGGTTAATAGCAAAGAGTTTGCATCGCTATGTAAACACCTACTTGCCATCGCGTTACAAGTATCGATGCATAGCATTAAATAAACAAAAAAGGGATGGCTTTTGCCATCCCCTCCGTTAAATCTAATATTTTTTCGCAGCGCTACCTAACGCCACTACACGCTGGTATTATTTCAATCCGGCAACGTAATCCGCGACAGCCTTGATTTCATCGTCCGACATACGTTTGGAAATTGTCGTCATCTGCACGCTATTTTTACGCGTACCAGTGCGGAAATTGGTTAATTGTGCGATGGTGTAATCTTGATGCTGGCCAGCTACACGAGGAAATTGCGCAGGGATCCCAGCGCCGTTTGGACTATGGCAACCGGCACAAGCAGGAACATTTTTCTCTGCGATACCCGCACGATAAATTTGCTTACCTAACTCAACGATCTCTTTGTTTTTGGCGGATCCAGGTTTGGATTTTTGCACTGACAAATAAGAAGAAAGATTCTTCATATCTTCAGCCGTCATCATATTGGCAAAAGTACTCATCACCGGATTGTTGCGATCAGCGCCTTTAAAATTATCCAATTGCTTGGCGATATACGCTTCGTGCTGTCCCGCCAACTTTGGGTTCACGCTAATCGTCGAATTGCCAGCAGTACCGTGACAGGAGACACAAGCAACTATGCCGCGAGCGGCGTCGCCATTTGCATACAACGCTTCCCCCTTAACAGGGTCTGCTTTAGCTGAAGCTGTTGCATTAGCATGCTCGTTGGCGTAAGTTACGGAAGACACCGCTAATAATGCGATGCTGATGGATTTCAAAAATGGTAAAAAAGCACGGTTCATTCAAACACCCTGAGACTAAATAATGGAAATCTGCCCTATTGGCGGCGCAAATAGTTAATTCGCAGGGCAGTACATTCGCAACTGCCCAATATCTAACCCCTTATTGTACAATAGCTTCAAAGGAAATGTTGCTAATTCAGGATGCATGAAACCTGATCACTGTGGCATTTTTAAGCGATTTCTCGCATTTTCGTTGTATTTCTTCATGTATTTATCATTATTGGTCTCAATTTATGTCTATCCTTTGGCAAGCCCGATTCCTTACGACAGTGAATCATCTTCGCAATCTGCCAACATTACAGGTTCCCGAAGTCGCCTTTGCTGGCCGTTCAAATGCCGGGAAATCCACTGCGATCAATATCCTGTGCAATCAGAAAAAACTCTGTTTCGCGTCCAAGACACCGGGACGTACTCAGCACATTAATTACTTCTCGATCGGTGGCTCACACGTAGCGCAACACCGCAAGGACGCCACGATCGTCGAAGAGATTCGCGCCCTCTTGGTCGATTTACCAGGCTATGGTTACGCTGAGGTTCCTGGTGCAGCAAAAAATCACTGGAATCAACTGTTAGGTGATTACGTACAAAGGCGTGAACAACTGTCAGCACTGATCTTGATTATGGATTCGCGTCGCCCGTTCACAGATCTTGATCGCCAGATGCTGGAATGGTATGCACCGACCGGCCGCCCTGTGCATTGCCTTTTGACAAAAGCCGACAAACTGAACCGCAACGAAGCAACCAATGCTCTCAGATTAACCAACACGGTACTAGCGAGCTACACCGATGAACATGGCGTACCGTTCCCATTTACTGCTCAGTTATTTTCATCACTCAAGCGGATAGGAATTGAGGAAGCCGATGCAAAAATTCAAGAGCTGACCGGATTAGATCAACCATATATCAAGAATGAAGCCAGTACAATTGAGGCTCCAGAAGGCGATGATATTTCTGATTTCGATCGCACATAAAAAAAGCCCGGCATGCAAAACATGCCGGGAAAATAACGCCTTAAGGATAAAGAAACAAAAGGCGCCCACTCAGGGAGATGAAGTGGTAGGTGAGACACCTAAAGACTCAGAGCTCAGTTCATTGAAATAGTTTCATTCATGTGAATAAATTTTTTTGGTAACTCAATATGCCCAACAATACACCTGCACAATTCCCAGCGATTCGCATGCGCCGCATGCGTAAAGATGCCTTCTCGCGCGCCCTCATGCGTGAAAACCATGTCAGCGCCTCTGATTTGATTTATCCGGTCTTTGTTATTGATGGCGACAATTTAAGCGAAAAAGTCTCCTCTATGCCTGGTGTAGATCGCGTCACAATTGATGTTTTGCTTGGCGTGGCTGAAGATTGCGTGACATTAGGAATTCCCGTCATGGCGCTGTTTCCATCGATTCATCCTAGCCTTAAAACACCGGATGGTATCGAGGCGCTTAATCCACAAGGATTAATTCCGCGCGCTATTCGCGAATTGAAAGCGCGCTTTCCGGAGCTTGGAATTTTGACGGATGTGGCACTGGACCCATACACCAGTCATGGCCAGGATGGATTAATTAATGCCGATGGTTATGTCCTCAATGACGAAACGACGGCGATGCTGGTCAAACAAGCGCTTACCCAAGCGCAAGCCGGTGCCGATATTGTCGCTCCTAGCGATATGATGGACGGCAGAATTGGCGCGATCCGTCATGCCTTAGAAACGCATGGCTATATTCATACACGTATCATGGCTTACTCAGCCAAATATGCATCGGCTTTTTACGGCCCTTTTCGCGATGCCGTCGGATCCGCTACTACGCTGGGTAAGAGTGACAAAGCGAGTTACCAGATGGATCCAGCCAACAGCGATGAAGCCTTGCGTGAAGTGGCGCTGGATCTCGCCGAGGGTGCCGACATGGTCATGGTAAAACCAGGGATGCCGTATTTGGATATCGTACGTCGGGTGAAAGATGAATTCAAAGTACCCACATTTGCCTATCAGGTAAGTGGAGAATACGCGATGATCAAGGCGGCCGCAAAAAATGGCTGGCTAGACCATAACAAGACCATGATGGAATCGATGATGGCGTTTAAGCGCGCCGGCGCCGATGGCATCTTGACTTATTTTGCACGCGACGTGGCACGACTGCTCAAGCACACATCTTGACCATGCACGACTACAGTTTTCTCTGGCACGACTACGAGACTTTTGGTGCGCAAGCCAGGCGCGATAGGCCTGCGCAGTTTGCCGCCATCCGCACCGATTCTGAGCTTAACGAAATCGGCGAACCCATCATGCTGTATTGCCAACCGGCGAATGATTTTTTGCCCGAACCCGAGGCTTGCCTGATCACTGGTATCACGCCTCAAATTTGTCTGGAACGCGGCATTCGCGAATACCAGTTTGCCGCAAAAATTGAACAAGAATTTGCAAAGACAGGCACTATCGGCGTCGGCTACAACACCATCCGTTTCGACGATGAAATTACGCGCTTTATGTTCTGGCGCAATTTAATCGATCCGTATGCGCGCGAATGGCAAAATAATTGCGGCCGCTGGGATATTCTTGATGTGGTACGTACCACCTTTGCCCTGCGGCCTGAAGGCATCAATTGGCCGACCAACGATGAGGGAAAGCCTAGTTTCCGGCTCGAACATTTGAGCGCCGCGAATGGCCTGTCACACGAATCCGCACATGATGCACTATCTGATGTCCGTGCGACCATTGCACTGGCAAGACTCATCAAAAATAAGCAGCCAAAACTATTTGAATTTTGCTTATCTTTGCGTAAGAAAGATCGTGTTGCGACAGAGATTGGCCTACCTATAAAAAAAGCCTTTCTCCACGTCTCCGGCATGATACCGGTTGAGCGCGGATGCATCACCGCGGTTTGGCCACTCGTGCTTCATCCTCAGAACAAAAATGAAGTCATCGTGTGGGACTTGCATTACGATCCTAGCGAGTTATTTTCATTAGATACGGCGACCATACAGCAGCGCATGTTTAGTAAGACAGATGCCTTGCCAGAAGGCGTGACACGGCTGCCCATCAAAAGCATACATCTCAACAAATCACCGATCGTCATCAGTAATTTAGAAACCTTAAGCCCTGAGCGCGCTGCTCATTGGGGCTGTGACATGCAGCAAGTTCACAGACACGCAGCCATTGCAGCTGAGGCGCCGGATATGTCACGAATCTGGGAAGATGTTTTCTCGCGTAACGCTGCGGACGATGTTGATGTGGACGAAGATTTATATGGTGGCTTTATCGGTAGCAACGATAGGCGCCTATTGAATGATTTGCGCCACATGAATATGAAGCAACTCAACAACGCGCACCCAACATTTCAAGATGGTCGATTGGAAGAGTTACTGTTTCGCTATAGAGCGCGAAATTTCCCACAAAGTTTATCGCAAGACGAACAACAACAATGGGAACAACATCGCGCGGCAAGATTACATGACGGCGCTGCGAAGGCGCTGACAATAGAACGGTTATTTGAACGGATTGACCAGTTATCCGAAACCGCAAGCGAGAGAGATGAAGAAATTCTCGGTGCCTTATACGACTATGCTGAGTTAATCGCACCAGCCCGATAAACAAAAAAATGCCTGAAGTTCATTATCGGGCATTTATTATTTTTACTGATTCGCCAGCCTATTTAGAGATGCGGAAAATTTCTCGGCATTCTGATAGCCGATGACACGCCCACCCAAGATTTCCTGACCCCGTCCATTGAAGAAAAT
>JANYFV010000444.1 GCA_025359635.1 Undibacterium sp.
GGCAAGAATTCGCCGGACAAAGAAAAAGGGTTCAACTAAAATTAGTTGAACCCTTTTAATATTGGCTCCTCGACCTGGACTCGAACCAGGGACCTGCGGATTAACAGTCCGTCGCTCTACCAACTGAGCTATCAAGGAATAGAAGAAATGGTACTCTTCGCTAAACTTTTTAAGTGGCGCTGTTAAGGCATTCACTGTGGGGCGTGTATTCTGTGGCTCCCCGACCTGGACTCGAACCAGGGACCTGCGGATTAACAGTCCGTCGCTCTACCAACTGAGCTATCAGGGAACAGAGACAAAGATTATATGCATCTTTGCCCATCTTGTCAAAAGTTTTTGGTCGTCAGGTCTTATAAAACGGCTGTGATCGCGTCAATAACTGCATCAATATTGCGCTGGTTCAGTGCGGCTACGCAGATGCGGCCCGTATCAACCGCATAGATGGAATTGTTGTCACGCAGTTTTTCCACTTGTGCTTTGGTTAAGCCTGAGTAAGAGAACATGCCGCGTTGTTGTGTGACGAAATCAAAGTTGTTTGCAGGCGCCTTCTCTTTGAGTTTTGTCACGAAAGCCGCACGCATTTCGCGGATGCGCACGCGCATGCCAGCCAGTTCTTCTTCCCATAATTGGCGCAGTTCTGGTGTTGAAAGAACAGTCGCAACTACTTGGCCACCGTGGATAGGCGGGTTGGAATAGTTGGTGCGAATAACACGTTTCAATTGCGACATGATACGTGCCGCTTCATCTGCACTAGAGGCTGCGATACTGAGTGCACCAACGCGTTCTCCGTATAAAGAAAATGATTTCGAGAATGAATTGGAAACGAACAAAGCTCCGCCCGCTTCGGCGAAGCGACGCACCACTTTGCCATCTTCTTCTATGCCATCGCCAAAACCTTGATACGCCATATCCAGGAAAGGAATCAGGCCACGTGTCGTTACTACTTCAATAACCTTAGTCCATTGCTCGTCGCTCAGATCTGCACCAGTTGGGTTATGGCAGCAAGCGTGCAGCAGAACGATGGAGCCGGCTGGGATCGCATTTAAAGCGCCCAACATGCCGTCAAAATTGACGCCGCGAGTTGAAGCATCGTAATAAGGATAGTTATTGACAGCGAAGCCGGCTGATTCGAACAGGGCGCGGTGATTTTCCCAGCTTGGGTCGCTGATCCAGACTTGTGCATCAGGCGCAAAGCGTTTCAAGAAATCAGCGCCTAGTTTCAATGCACCGGTACCGCCGATGGCTTGTGCCGTAATTGCACGTTTCTCTTGTACCACGGCACTATCGGCACCAAATACTAATTCTTGTACTGCTTTATCGTAAGCCGCTAATCCTTCGATAGGCAGATAAGTACGTGGAGCAAATTTTTCCATCAGGATGGCTTCGGCTTTTTTAACACATTCGAGCAGCGGAACCTTGCCATTGTCATCATAATAAACGCCGACGCCAAGATTGACTTTACTTGGATTTTTGTCAGCGTTAAAACCTTCGGTGATGCCTAGGATAGGGTCGCGAGGCGCCATTTCTATGGCGGAAAATAGTGGGGAGGAAGCGTGAGCGGTCATCGTGATAATATGGAAAATTGTCTGCAGTTTTAATGGCAGTGAGGTTGGAAGGAAGTTAAAAATATTTTCAACCCGTATTTTAACAAAGGTAAGGTATAAATGGCTGATTTAACAGAGATTTCTGGCACGATAGACGAAGCAAAATTCGTCACTTTTCCGGATTCCCCCTTTCAATTGTGCCAATTGTTTGAACCGGCGGGAGATCAACCGACGGCGATAGCGCAATTGGTTGAGGGCATTAATGACGGCTTGTTTTTTCAGACCTTGTTGGGAGTGACCGGTTCAGGTAAAACCTACACGATGGCGAATGTCATCGCACATACAGGGCGGCCAGCGATTATTTTCGCGCCGAATAAGACTTTAGCGGCGCAGCTGTACAGTGAATTTCGCGAATTTTTTCCACGTAATGCGGTGGAATATTTCGTCAGTTACTACGATTACTATCAGCCGGAAGCGTATGTTCCGCAACGCGATTTATTTATTGAAAAAGATTCAGCAATTAATGAACACATAGAACAGATGCGCTTGTCTTGTACTAAGTCGCTGATGGAAAGGCGCGACGTGATTATCGTTGCGACGGTCTCGGCGATTTACGGTATTGGTAACCCCAAGGAATATCACAAGATGATCCTGACCTTGCGTGCCAAGGACAAGGTCAGCCAGCGTGATTTGATCGCGCGTTTAATCCAGATGCAATACACACGCAATGAAATCGATTTTAGTCGTGGCACTTTCCGCGTGCGCGGCGATACCATCGATATTTTTCCGGCGGAACATGCCGAGCTGGCTCTACGGGTGGAAATGTTTGATGATGAGATTGAAAATTTGCAGTTATTTGATCCCCTCACAGGACGTGTGAAACAGAAAATTCCACGTTTTACGGTGTACCCAGGCTCGCATTATGTGACGCCGCGCGAGACTGTTTTGCGTGCCGTTGAAACCATCAAAATAGAGCTGCGCGAGCGCCTGGAATTTTATCGACGCGAGAATAAATTAATCGAAGAACAGCGCATAGAACAACGCACCCGTTTTGATCTGGAGATGATGGCGGAGATAGGATTCACCAAAGGAATTGAAAATTATTCACGGCATTTAAGTGGTGCATTGCCAGGTGAGCCTCCACCAACTTTGGTCGATTATTTGCCGGCTGATGCATTAATGTTTTTAGATGAATCGCATGTGTTGACTGGGCAGCTAAATGCCATGTACAACGGCGACCGTTCACGTAAAACAAATCTGGTCGATTACGGTTTTCGTTTACCATCGGCGTTAGATAACCGGCCGCTGAAGTTTGAAGAATTCGAGAGCAAAATGCGGCAAACGGTGTTCGTCTCAGCCACGCCGGCTGAGTATGAAAGACTGCATGCCGATCAGGTAGTCGAACAAGTGGTGCGTCCAACCGGCTTGGTTGATCCACGCATAGAAGTGCGGCCGGCACTGACGCAGGTCGATGATCTGATGTCGGAAATCACCGAGAGAGTCAAGTTGCATGAGCGCGTCTTGGTGACCACCTTGACCAAGCGCATGTCTGAGCAACTCACGGAATTCCTGAGCGATAACGGGATCAAGGTGCGCTATTTGCACAGCGATATCGATACCGTTGAACGCGTCGAAATCTTGCGTGATTTGCGTTTGGGGACTTTCGACGTGCTGGTCGGAATTAACCTGTTGCGTGAAGGTTTGGATTTGCCAGAAGTATCCTTGGTGGCGATTCTGGATGCCGATAAAGAAGGTTTTTTACGTTCTGAACGTAGCTTGATTCAGACCATAGGGCGGGCGGCTCGTAACCTGAACGGCACCGCGATTTTATATGCTGATCGGATGACTGATTCCATGCGACGAGCAATTGACGAAACTGAACGTCGCCGGAATAAACAAATCGCTTTTAATCTGAAAAACAATATCACTCCAACCGGGATTAAAAAGAAAATCAAGGACATCATCGATGGTGTGTACAACCCGCAAGAAGCGCGCGAAGAATTGGCGGTAGCGCAAGAGCAGGCCAAGTACGAGATGATGAGCGAGAAGCAAATCAGCCGTGAAATAAAACGCCTGGAAAAACTGATGATGGATCACGCCAAGAATCTGGAATTTGAAAAGGCGGGTGTGGTACGAGATCAGCTGGCTCACATGAAACTGCAATTATTTGGAGCAGGGGGGAACGATAATTTGCAGGCTATTGTCGGAAAATAGACCTGCGATTTTAAAAAACTTTTTTCGCCGCAGAGGCGCAGAGGACGCAGAGGAAAAATCAAG
>JANYFV010000471.1 GCA_025359635.1 Undibacterium sp.
CGCCGCTCGCCGCGGCAGAAATGCACCAGAACATCAACCCTAAAGCGCCGCCTATGACTAAAGAGGAGTTTGCGCTCGGCAAGCAGATTTACTTCCAGCGTTGTGCCGGTTGCCATGGCGTATTGCGCAAAGGTGCGACAGGCAAACCTTTGACACCTGAAATCACGCTCGACAAAGGGACTGATTATCTGAAAATTTTCATCAATTATGGCTCGCCAGCCGGTATGCCAAACTGGGGAACATCAGGCGATTTATCTGAAAAAGAAGTTGATCTGATGGCGCGTTACATCCAGCAAGAGCCACCAGTACCACCAGAATTTAGCATCAAGGATATGCTGGCAACCTGGAAAGAAGTCGTGCCTGTTGCCAAGCGCCCGACCAAGAAGATGAATAGCTACAACATCGCAAATATCTTCTCGACCACTCTGCGTGATTCTGGCGAAGTGGCCTTGATCGATGGCGATACCAAGAAGATCATCAACATCGTCAAGACCGGTTATGCCGTGCATATTTCGCGCACCTCCGCTTCTGGCCGTTACCTGTTTGTGATCGGCCGCGATGCACGCATCAACCTGATCGATTTGTGGATGGAAAAACCAGATACCGTCGCCGAAATGAAGGTAGGTCTGGAAGCACGTTCAATCGAGACCTCCAAATTCAAAGGCTTTGAAGATAAGTATGCGATTGCTGGCGACTACTGGCCACCACAGTTTGTCATCATGGAAGGCGATACGCTGAAACCTTTGAAAATCGTTTCTACGCGCGGCATGACAGTCGATAATGAATACCATCCTGAGCCACGGGTTGCCTCTATCGTTGCCTCGCATTACAAACCTGAATTCGTCGTGAATGCCAAAGAAACTGGCAAGATCATGCTGGTTGATTACAAAGATATCGGCAACCTGAAGATCACTACCTTGGATGCCGCCAAGTTCCTGCATGATGGTGGTCTTGATTCAACTGGGCGCTACTTTCTGGTCGCTGCAAATGCCTCCAACAAGATCGCCGTGGTGGATACCAAGGAAGACAAAATGGCGGCGATAGTCGATGTCGGCAAGACCCCGCATCCAGGTCGCGGTGCCAACTTCATCCATCCAAAATTTGGCCCGGTGTGGGCGACTAGCCATCTTGGAGACGAAAGCATCTCGATGATCGGTACCGACCCGATCAAGCACAAGGCGCAAGCTTGGAAAGTGGTCGATACGATTAAAGGTCAAGGCGGTGGTTCATTATTCATCAAGACACATCCAAAATCGAAAAATCTGTGGGTAGATACGCCACTGAATCCGGATCCAAAACTGAGTCAATCGGTTGCAGTGTTTGATATAGATCATCTCGACAAGGGATATGTCACCTTGCCGATTGGGGAGTGGGCTAAACTTGGCGAAGGCGCAAAACGTATCGTGCAACCTGAGTACAACAAAAATGGTGATGAAGTCTGGTTCTCGGTCTGGAGCGCTAAAGATAAGGAATCTGCCATCGTGGTGGTCGACGACAAAACCCGCAAACTGAAAGCTGTCATCAAGGATCCTAAATTGATCACACCTACCGGTAAGTTCAACATTAACAATACGCAACATGACGTGTACTAATTTACCTCGGAGAATTTCTATGAAACATCAAGTTAGCTTATCCATCATTGCCGCCTTAGGTATTGCAGCGCTTGCACTCACAGCCTCGTCTTCTTACGCCGCGACTGGCGCTGAACTAGCGCAAAAAAATAACTGCATGGCTTGTCATGGTATCGACAAAAAAATTGTCGGCCCTGCCTACAAGGATGTGGCAAAAAAATACAAAGGCAATGCGGATGCGGTAGCAATGTTGTCGAAAAAGATTAAGGACGGTGGCAGTGGCGTCTGGGGTCCTATCCCGATGCCAGCCAATGGCCCTAAAGTCAGCGATGCCGATATCAAGGTAATGGCTGAATGGGTAATGGCGACCAATTAGAAATTAAGCGGAAGTTTTTATCCTGAGAAGCGCACGGATCTGCTGGTCCGGGCGCTTTTTTTATCGAGGAAAATCCCAAATTCGTCATTCCCACGAAAGTGGGAATCCAGCAATCATTGCTGTGCGAAGCACACCATTATTGACGCTACGCTTAATGTACAAGCAAGATTCCCGTCTACACGAGAATGACAAAAGAATTAACCGCAGAGGCGCAGAGAGCGCAGAGAAAGGCAAAAATTAAGTTTTCCTCTGCGC
>JANYFV010000485.1 GCA_025359635.1 Undibacterium sp.
TCGACAAAAGCATGTTCAAAATACGGACGCTCTGAATGCAATGAAATCGGAACCCCACCAAAGCGAAGATCAAGGTTAATATGATTTGGCAGGCGCGTGCTTACTTGCCAGCCATTGCCACCAACCCAGAACCAATTGTTATTCGATGGTGAGAAATACACTTGCTGCGAAGGGTAATAAATATAGTCATAAGCGCGGGCTTCTTGCTGATACACCGGCGCTGCGTGCCATTCTTGCTGCTGATAACGATAGTGATCATGCGCAAAGCTCGGTAAGCAAAATCCTGAACTAATGACGACTGCAGTCAAGATGATATTTCTAATTGTTCGACCTGATGTCATGATGCGTTCCTTTGGTTGTTTGAACTTGTCTTACACGCCAATAACGATTTTCCAGGCGGTTCGGTGGACTAGCGACCTAAAATGAACTAAGAAAACTGCAACAAAATGTTTCAGTTGGAATTAAACGCAAGCTATGATGTCGGCCTATGCAAGCCATGAATGAAGACTACTTTGATGTCGCAAAGTCTTTGCATGATTAATTTTTAGTGAAAAGTGATTGATATGAATCATCAAGACACACAAGAAGTAAAACAATCGCGAGATGCGTCGACCTTGCAGAGGTTCGATCAAGAATGGATGAGTTTACAAAGCCAATATGAGCACTACGAGAGAAGTTGTTTGCTGATCAAATTGAGCTGTGTCGTGCTGTTTGCACTGGGGCTGATGTTTCCGATGAACGTATTGTTGGCGGCAGCTTTTGTCTTGATATTCTGGCTGCAAGAGGGAATATTCAGAACTTTTCAAGCACGGTTGGGCGAGCGGCTTCTTCAAGTCGAAGAATGTTTGCGAGATCCTGAGAAGATTGGCTTTGCGTATCAACTTCACACTGAATGGCTAAAAAATCGGCCATCAGTTTTTGCCCTGATTCTGGAATACGCAAAACATGCAGCGCGACCTACGGTTGCATTTCCGTATGTCGCGCTGTTGTTGCTGGATGTCTTGGTGTACCTGGTGTGGTGATGAGCAACCGAACTGCTTAACTAAGTTACTTAACTAAGTTACTTAACTAAATTATTAAACTGATTTAGTTTGTGATCTTGGTTGCAGTACGCATTACCGGATACAGCAGATAACGCTCATCCCAGGATGAATGACGTTGGGCGAAAAATGCTAAACGTGCCTCCGGGCTTTTCGCGAACGCAGGTTCGGTCGTCAGCTTTTTTTCAAAAGCTGATTTCAATTCCGGATCGGCAGCCAGTTGTTCGCGTGCGACTTCTTCGGCAACGTAGGCTTCCATATATTCTTTTTGCTCGAACGAATTGTTGAACCAACCCCAGTTCACCAGCGCATCAGGCGCAAGTGGTTCAAACATGGCAATGACCAATCTGGCTTTGACTTGCGCAATCGGAATAAACAGTGCACCTGGCGCGATAGATCTTTGTTCTGCCTGCCATTTGCCTGTTAACTTACTGGTTTGGTGGCTCTCAAATGATTGTGGGCTCATACTGACCGAAGTCGCGCGAAAGGTTTCTACAGAAGCTAGTTCCAAGCCCTTTTGCATGACCTGAAAAGTAATGCCGTGTTGACGGAGTTTCTCTGCTACTGCGACAGCGTGAGCTGCTGGCACTATATAGCCTGAGAGCGGCGCGGTAACTATCGCATCAGGCACGACTTCATCGCGTAAATTGACATGCCAGATTTCTGGTTTGCTCTCGTCGTAATGCGTCATCAAGGCACCAGAAATATCGGATACAGTACGTGTGTAAGCGTAACCACGAAAATCAATTGATGTAGTTTTATTCGTGGCCTTGTAGGTGACGGCTAAAGATTTCCCTGCCAATTGTGCCGCCCGCTGATCCGCTTCTAGTACCGTTTTGCGCCACGCTACGCCATGTTTTGCTATCTGCTGTAAAACCGAGATGACGGTATTGTGTGTGATCCTTACCCTGGTTGGATAATCCTTCCATGAATGCGTTTCAACTAGCATGCATAGGCGATTACGCAGCGGGAAGTAGCCAGTGGAAAATCGCGGTGGCGCTACGCCATCGGCGAAACCTGATTGCGGATTATCCTCTTCTTCGAACGACATATAAAAAGGCAAGGGCAGTGATCCTTGTTGCGCCAAGTCTGCGATGACGGCATCACGTAATGCCGTACCGGTCAATTGCAAAGCTTCGTCACCGGTATGTATCGGTTCAACCTGAATCGAAATATCATGCTCGAACTTGGCACCGTCAGTGACGTGTAAATCGATGGTCGCTAGCGGGTCCCATTCATTGACCAGCTTGAGCATCGCTTGCATTTCTGGCGTATCGGCTTTGAGGTAATCGCGATTTAAATTGAAATTTTGCGCTGTGGTACGCCAGCCCATTTCTTCCGGCCCGCGTTGGTTGGGGCGATTCCAGTGGCCGAAACGCTCGTGACCATCAATATTGAAGACAGGTACAAACACTAATACTTGAGCGTCTAGCGCACCTTTGGCCGCCGTATTCTCTAGCGCTTCACGCAGCGCAAGAAAGCCCGCATCTTTGCCATCAATTTCACCTGCATGTATCCCACCTTGCACCATCAATACAGGGAGTTTGCGTTGATGTGCCGCTTGCGCCGTCAATGCACCAGTACGCGATGCGACCAACGCCAGCATAGGCCGGCCTTCTGGCGTCGTCCCAAAATTCGTGCAACGTACTGCCTTGGGATAGGCTTGCTGGAAGCTATGACAAAGTCGTATTACTTCCTCGTAGCGACCGGTTTTTTTAAAACCAGATTGCTCGGCGATAGTAGTAAGCGGTATGGCAGCGTGACTGGCAGAACAAATTGCTGAAGCGACTAGCGCAATGGAAATGAATACAGATTTCATCGAAAATCTTTCGGAGATATTGATTAAAATTGATGTAAAAAAGTGAGCTATCAGTAGCGCTATCTAGCAATGCGCGCTTGCCACCAACGGGCTTTTTCTTCCAGTTCGTTGAGGTCGAGGTTGGTGAGCTGTCGATTATTCATCAGGCAGCGGCCAGCTACCCAAACATGGCTCACTTGTTCGCGACCTGCCGCGTAGATGATTTGCGAGATAGGGTCATATATTGGTTGGGTTTCCAAAGCCGATAGATCAATCGCGATAATATCCGCTTGTTTCCCCTCGACCAAACTGCCTATGCTCTGTTCCATACCCAGTGCGCGGGCGCCCGAGAGTGTTGCCATTTCTAAGGCTTGAGCTGCATTGAGGGCGGTAGGGTTGCCTGATTCTGCCTTGGATAATAAAGCCGCCATGCGTACATCCGCCAACAGGTCAAGCTTGTTATTGCTGGCGCTGCCATCGGTACCAATACCAACATTAATGCCCGCATTTTGCATCGCATGAATCCTGGCAAAACCAGAGGCAAGTTTGAGATTGCTGGCGGGGTTATGGGCCACATGTACGCCGGTTTTTTGGAGTAGTGCGATCTCCTCATCGGTCGCATGAACCACGTGGGCAGCAATCAGTTTTGCCGAGAGTAAACCTAATTGATGTAAACGTTGCAAGGGGCGCACACCATGTTGTTTGACGCTCTCTGCAACCTCATCCAATGTTTCGTGGATATGGCAATGAATGCCGATGTTGTGTTTCTCTGAAAGGGCGACGATTTTTTTAAATGTTTCATCTGCCACCGTGTACGGTGCGTGCGGTGCCAATCTGAAATCCACGCCGTTTTGCCCGGCAAAGCGTTGGTAAGCCTCGATGGCCTTGTGAATATAATCATCCGCATCGTTTGCATAACCAGTAGGGAATTCCAAAATGCTGCAACCAACCACAGTGCGCATTCCAGTATGTATGCCGGCGCGTGCGACAGCCTGATGATAAAAATACATATCGTTGACCGTGGTTGTGCCGCCACGGATCATCTCCGCCATCGCCTGCACGCTACCGTCAAAGACGAATTCATCGGAGACATGCAGTTTCTCTGCCGGCCAGATGTGTTGATTTAGCCAATCCATTAAGGCCAAATCATCAGCCAGACCACGTAACAGGCACATCGCCGAATGGGCGTGTAAATTAACGAAGCCTGGTAGCAAAGCGTGACCGGCAAGGACGATATGCTCGGCATTCTGGTACTGTTGATAAGCTTGTTCGCTAGGCATTAATCCGCTAATCAGGTCGTCCGTCATGACCAGCGCATGTTGCGTTAACACGGTGGCGTGCGGTTCAACCGGGATAAGCCATTGTGGGTGAATGCAGGTAATTTTTTTCATATTGTGAATGGCTGAGTGAGAATTTTAGCATGGCATAAAGGATACATTTTAAGTCAAAATGAGACGGCGCTCGTATTTGTGGTCGCTCTTGCTGCGATATTGCTGCCGGATTGCCGCCATAGCGCTCAAGTCTTGCTATGATGCTTGCTTTCTCTTTTTCTACTTTCATCCATCGCCATGCTTGATCTCATCTCGAAGTTCATCTTCCGTCGTCCAACTACTGGTAAAGCGCCTGCACCGACCGCTATTGAAATTGAGACAGGTCAGCTTGCCGAAGCCAAAAAGAATCAAGTTATAAATGAAAGAGCTGCGACACTGGAGAAAATGGCCGGTTTAGCTAATGATGAATCTGCAGCGATTGCTTTATTGCTCGGTTGTGATTTTGCCGATGGTCGTTTGAAGGCTGCGCAGCATGTGCATAGTCCAGCTGGGCTAGAGCAAATCAGGGCCGCGATGCTCAATGTCGATAAGCGTGTGGCAAAGCTGATGCAAACACGGCTGGATGCCATCGTGCAAACCACGCAACAAGAAACTTTGGCGCAGTTGTGCGTGGAAGAGGCCAGCCATCTTGCGCAGCAAACGCATCTGATGCCGAATCAAGTGATAGGGCTGGATAAGCGCCGTGCAGTGATTGCTTTGTTTCCTGAGCATTTGAAAACACAATTCGAAGAAAATCGCGAGAAAATTGAATTGAAAATGTTGGCGCAAACTGCCTTACAAAGACGGGTATTGGATATATTCAATCAACTGAATGCGCTTGCGGCGAGTGATGAAAGCGATACCTCACTTGAGGTGCAACTAGCTCAATTAGGTCAATTGCAACAAGAACTAGATCATTGCCAGAATCAGCCAGAATCAGTTTCTTTGCCAAAGAAGATGCTGGATGACTGTATGAAAAAGATGCAACAGCAGCACCAGCGCGTTCAGAACCTAGTTCAAGAGAAGAAAAAAACTGATCGTCGTATGGACGTGCAAATTGATCAGCCAGTACCTGAGGAACTTGATATTTCTACTCAAGTCAATACGGAAACCAATTTTGAAAATCAAGCAAGCAGCGCGGTAGTAGAAAAAATGCGTACAGCGAAATCTGTACCGACGCTAAGTACCAGTCAAATCGTTGCAGCTATCGAAGGCATGGTTGAGGCACTAGAGCAAGGAAGTATCCAGAACGCCAGAAAATTCGATAAAGATTTGCGCGCGGTGGATGCAAGAGCCGCCGGTTTGACATCAGAGCAAAAAGAGCAATTGATGCAAGCCAGAACTGAATTGGCGTATTTGCAAGGGTGGGCAAAGTGGGGCGGTGATGTATCCAGAGACGAATTGATTAATGCTGTGCTTGAACTGCCGACACTGTCTTTAGCACCAAATGAACTGGCAAAAAAAGTAGCGGCAATGCGTGAGCGCTGGCGCGCCATGGAAGCGAGTAGCGGTGCCGCGAATAAAGATTTATGGGCGCGTTTTGATGCGACTTGCAAAACCGCTTATGAGCCAGCAGCGCTGTTTTTTAAAGAGCAAGATGAGTTAAGAAAAACCAATTTACTCACTGCAGAAAATATGCTGGTCGAGATGCGCAGCGGTGTGAGTAATTTATTGCAAGCCACGCCAGACTGGAAAGCGATTTCTGTATTTTGTATGCAAGCGCAACAAAACTGGAAAAAACTTGGCCATGTAGATCGCAAGCACAGAGCGCGCCTGGATAAAGAATTTGAAGAAAACTTGCAACGCTTGCGCCATCCTTTGGAACAACGCAGACAACAAGAAGTTCTCTCGCGTGAATCGTTGATCGCGGAAGTCGCGGCTTTAGATCCACAACAACGTGCGGCCACAGATCAATTACGTACGATACAAGAGCGTTGGCAATTGCAGGCAGCTAGCGTGCCTTTGCGGCGCAAGGATGAGCAAGCCTTGTGGGAGCAATTCCGTGCGGCGTGCGATCAGTTATTCGCCCAACGCAAGCAAGCCTCTGGTGAAGCCGATGCGCAACGTAAAGACAATCTGGCGATAAAACTAGCGCTGTGCATTTCGCTGGAACAGGCTATTAAAGCAACTGGCACTAATTTACAACAATTACTGCAACAAACTGCAATGACATGGAAGAGCACGGCCTTTGTGCCACGGGCAGAAGAAGCGGCAACCGAGCAACGTTATCAAACGGCGGTGCTCGCGGTCAAACAGCATATTCAGGCTCAAATTGATCAGCAACGTGAAGACAACAAAAACCGTTATCTCAAGAAAATCTCGATGTGTCAGAGTCTGGAATTATTGCTGGCAAATGAACTTCAAAGTGAAGAGTCTAAGTTGCAAGCGAATGCTTTGATAAATGACTGGCAGCATCTTGGTGAGTTGTCTTCGAAACTGAATAGTGCGTTGCAAAAGCGTTTTGATTCAGCGCGTCTTGCGATAGAAAGTAATGATCAAAATTATCGTGCTCTATTACAAAAAAATATCGCAGATTTTGATGCCGCATTACTGCAAATAGAGATCACCTCTGGAATTGATAGTCCGCCAGAATTATCGCGCGAGCGCTTGCAAATGCAAGTTGGCGTGTTGCAGACTGCACTGAAACGCGGTGCAGATGCAAACACAAATAACGAACTCTTGCATCGCTTGCTGACGATGCCAGTGGTACTTGATCCGGCGAAGTTGCAGCGTTTGGAGAAGGTACTTTTGGTGAGTAACACTCTTTAAGTGTAACGATATTAATTGAGGTAAATGATGACTTATCTTTTTGAACCAAACACGCAATATTTACCGGAACACCGGAAGGTGTGGCTGCGGTTAAAAAAGGCGATGTGATGGAAGCGAGTATCGCTGGTCTGGGCACCTTAGCTGTCAAAATTATTTAGAGGCGATGAAGATGAAACTTTACGGATATTTTAGAAGCTCTGCCTCGTATCGAGTTCGTATCGCCTTAAATTTAAAGGGACTCGATGCAGAACATGTTTCTGTGCATTTGGTCAAACATGGCGGCGAGCAATTTTCAGATAATTTTCGCGTCGTAAACCCGGATGCCTTGGTACCGGCTTTGTTAGATACGGATAAGGGGTTAGATATTGTATTGAATCAGTCATTGGCCATTATCGAATATCTTGAAGAAAAATATCCGCAGCCAGCCTTGCTACCAACTAATCTGGCAGACCGCGCACATATACGCTCCTTGGCATTGTCAGTGGCGTGCGAAATCCATCCGCTGAATAATTTAAGAGTGTTGAAATATTTAACTGGCACTCTTGGTATCAGCGAAGAACAAAAAAACACTTGGATTCAACACTGGTGCGTTTCTGGCCTTGCGGCTTTAGAGCAAAGACTGGCGGCAGATAAACGAACCGGAGATTTTTGTTTTGGCAATAGACCAGGTCTTGCTGATTGCTGCCTGGTGCCGCAAATATTTAACGCACAAAGATTTAATTGTGATTTGTCTGGCATGCCAACATTAATGCGCATTAATCAGCATTGTCTATCTTTAGCTGCCTTCGTTAATGCCATGCCGATGAATCAGGCTGATGCAGAATAAACAAATGCGACCGTAGCCGCATTTGTTTCAGGTAATTCAGATCGTAAAATTAATAACGCTTAATTAGGTAATCCATTCAGCAAATTTGTATCGCCTAAAGTATCAGTCAGCACCGAAATCAACATTGATCTGGTTAATTTTGATTTTGTGGTATAGCCATCTATAACAAATTCGTTGCTCACTTTTTGTTCTGGCGCGTATCCTGGTTGACCAGTTCTCAGAACAATACGTAAGGTGCTATTTCGTAATTCATTGCGTATTACATTCACAAGCTTTAATCCGGCATCAACAGTTTCCATCACAACATCGAGTAAAACCAAGGAAGTGTCTGGGTTTTCTAGCAGAATCTGGTGCGCCTCTTTTGCCGTAAATGCGTGTATAAACTCTAAAGGCTTACCATGAATTTTCACCCCTGCAAGTGCAAGTAGGGTGGTGTCGTGTACGTTGTTATCATCGTCGACAACTAATATTTTCCATGCGGGAATAGATTTTCGATATTCCTGAGGATCGGTCTCTTCTGCTAAAAAGTCGATGGCATCAGTATCGTTATCGCCAAATATGCAACTCGAAATATCATTGTCAGAAAAATTACGTCGACGGTGATTTTGCTCTGAGGTATTCATACACGATTGAAAAACCAGAGATTGACTGCGATGTTCTCGCGCCAATAAACCGGGCATCTTACTGGAGTCATATAGCTTCATCAGTACCTTCCCGTTGTCTCAATTAAACAAAGTATCGAATTAATCATATGTGAAGCGTAAAGGATTATCAAGCAACAAAGCAGGGAATTAAAGAAATTTTACAAAATTAATAAATAATGCACATCATATGGTAATTGCGATGGTTGAAATGCAATGTCATGTATTAGAATCATCAAAATAAGTTAGTCTTCTTCTCGAATTTAATATCTTTAAATCGATTTAAATCCGGATGTTTGAAATTTGGGAATCTCATGCCTTCCTTTTCGTTATTTACAGCAATTTTTATGGCGTTTGCCGTATCCGCATTGATGATGCTGGTGCTGTTTTATCTTAAATTTCTTAAGTTTAATGCGCAGGCAACCGGTGCTTGGGCAATTGCATTTGCGTGCATTTGCGCACGGTATTTTTGTGCATTGTTAATCACAATTGACTCCCCTCTCTTTGCCGTCGGAGTAGATTTTTTTCTGCTTGGATTTGCGAGTTATTTATGGATAGGTACGCGCATATTTAATGGTGAACAAGTGCATTCTCCCAAGATTATGCTTTGGGTCTTCTGTCTGTCACTTTGGATTATCGTAGCGCACTTGACGAAAGTCGAATTTTTCTGGCGTGTGTTGCCAGTTCATTTTTCAGCCGGTGCGATCGTTCTTGTAACTGCGAGTAGTTTTTGGCGAACATATCGCCAGCAAAAAAATTCCGCGTATGCCTTGCTCGCCGGAGCAATACTACTTAAGGGAATTCGCTTAACTGCTTTGCCATTCTTTGGAGACTTTCCGAGCTTTGCACCTGCGGGTTTTTTATTTGGCTCTTTGCTTGATTTGTCGATAGGGATGATGTTGCTTGTTGTAACTGTGATGGAGCAACGTAACCGGGCTGAACAGTTTCATACCACCCTGCAAAATGAGCTTAATGAGCGAAAGCTGGCAGAGAGCATATTGAAGGAACGTGAATCGCTGTTCGAAAAAGTTTTTCAATTGGTGCCGGATGTACTTGTTATAGCTCGCGAAGATGATGGAAGTTATGTTGAGCTCAATCATCATTGGGAAGCAGTTACTGGTTATAGTCGCAGTGAATCCCTAGGGAAGCGTGCATTAGATTTGGGTTTGTGGATCGATGTGTCGAAGCGTGATTTCTTATACGATACGATGCGCACTGAGCGCGAGATACGAACTATGGAAACAATATTTCGACGTAAGAATGGCAAGACTTTTTATGTGTTAATTTCAGGAACCTGTTTCACAGTGGCAGGAGAATCGTTTATTTTGTATGTTATGCAGGATATTACCGATCAACATGAGCGAGAAATTGTACGTCAGCAAACGGTCACGCAGCTGAGTGAAAGAGAATCTGTGCTAGCAACAGTTTTTCAGTTAGTTCCTGATACATTAACCATCACCAGTATATCGGATGGTCGATACGTCGATGTCAATCGAAATTGGGAGCCACTCTTGGGTTTTTCACCCGGCGACGCGGTGGGGAGAACCTCTACTGAGTTAAATATTTGGGTTTATCCTGAGCAACGAAAGCATTTGGTTGAGGCGATTCTGAAGGATGGAGAAATTCGAAACATGATCATTACTTTCCGCCACAAGGATGGTCACGTTTTTCAAAGTAGGGTATCAGGCACAAAATTTGAAACTAGTGATGGCAAGTATTTATTACTTTCCGCGCGTAATATTGATCAAGAAATTGCTACGGAAAATGCACGACTTCAAGCTGAAAAAGAAATTCATGAAATGACGGCGCAGTTAGAGGCAAGAGTTGTTCAAAGAACGATCAAGCTTGAACATGCAAACAACGAACTTGCAGTGGCCTTGGAATCATTAAAGCATACGCAGGATGAATTAGTCAGATCTGAAAAAATGGCTGCCCTGGGGTCTCTGGTAGCAGGTGTTGCGCATGAGCTTAATACCCCAATTGGCAATAGCGTTACAGTAGCCAGTACATTGCAGGATCAAACCCAAGAGATGTTTAATGTGATGAGCAAAGGCACTTTGCGTAGATCGTCATTCAATCAATATTTAGAAAATATCAGACACGGTTCCGAGATATTAATGCGCACTTTGGGCATGGCTAGTGAACTCATACGAAGTTTTAAACAAGTTGCGGTTGATCAATCGAGTAACCAAAGGCGTCAATTTAATTTGAGAGATGCATTGCTAGAAGTCGTTTCAACCTTAAAGCCAATGTATAAAGCCACGCCATATACATTGGAGATGGATTTGGAATCGAAAATACAAATGGACAGTTTTCCTGGCCCATTGGGCCAAATCATTACCAACTTCATGACCAACGCTTTATCACATGCCTTTGAAGGTCGCTCTGCAGGGAAAATACACATTTATAGCAAATTGCACGACGAACATCATGCGGAAGTCATTTTTTCTGATGATGGTTTGGGAATTAGTGAAGCAAATAAAAAACGAGTTTTCGATCCTTTTTTTACAACCAAACTTGGTCAAGGTGGTTCAGGTCTAGGGTTGAATATTGCTTACAATCTGGTGACGGGAGTGTTGGGCGGAACTCTAAAACTTGAAAGTAAGCTTGGGTATGGAACCCGTTTTACGATGGTGCTGCCATTATCTGCGCCTGAGATTCTGGCCAAGGATGAATGAATTAAATCGTCAATAAATTTGTGTTTTTTGTCTGACGCGTGAATCAGAATTTGTCGCTCAAACAGGCATATTCGATTGCAATAGTCTCTTGAACTTAAGTGTCAGGAAAAAGGTGCTGACAGTGGTAAGTCAATATGAAACTCGGTACCGATGCCCCGTACACTACTAACCTCAATTCTCCCTCCCAGCATGTTAGTAATAATATTATGCACTCTCAATTCTATGGCGCGGGGTATCCATATTTTTGTTTCTCAAGGTAGAAAAACGAAATTCGCTATTTGTCTTTGCCAACGCGTTTTTATGATTTAACAATAGGTAGTTTTATCGTTTGGTGTCAGCACCGGTATATTTCACTTTATCCCAATGTAGCACAATATTTTTTTCATACAGACCTGCATCAGTTAAGTTGGCATCTGTCCATTTGCCATCTGGTGCCGTGCCATTTTTCAGCTGCGATGCGCCTTCCTTTTTATCGCTTAATGCCCACTGACAATGAGTCAGATTGTATTTGTGCATAAACTCTAGCCACAGTGCCGTCTCAGCCTTATCAAGGCCACCATCGCCATTGGCATTCACCGCGCCCCATTCGGTCACCATTAAGGCTAAGCCTTTATCTAAAGCTATTTGCGCCTTGTCGCGCAAAGCTTGCTTATGGGTGCCTGCATAAAAATGGAGGGTGTAGGCAACGTTGCGCACATTTTTTAAGGGATTAGCCGCCGCTTTATCGACATCTTGTGACCAGGTTTGGGTGCCCACAATAATTAAGTTGTCAGGGTCGATTGCGCGAATTTTGGCAATGACTTTTTCTGCATAGGGTTTTATTTGCTTGGACCAATCGACGGTATTTAAGGGCTCGTTATAAATCTCGTAAATGACATTGGGATATTTGCCATATTTTCTTGCGACCTTTTCAAAAAATTCTATCGCGACTTCAGGATATTGATGCGCATCATGTGCATGAAAATCCACAATCACATACATACCTTCTGCAATGGCGGCATCGACTACACGTTCTAGTCTGGCAAAATTAACTTCGGGTTCCGCCTGGTAGCCACCACGTTTATCGACACCGATCGCGGCACGAATAACACTGGCATTCCAATTTTTTTGAACGTAGGAAACGACATCCGCATTGTAATAACGCCCCTCATTTCCTTCCCAACCTGAATTGCTCCAGAATAAGCTTGGCCCCGCAAGTGAGGCAGGCTTGCCATCGGCGCCGATAATTTGATTTCCTTTGACAGAGAGCGCGCCATGAGTCGCAACTGCGGTGGCAGCATGGCTTTGAGCCAAAGACAAAAGCGCCAGACTTGCGACAGCCACTGTTTTGAGGACGCGATGAATAAATTTCATGGGGAAAGACCTTTGTATGGGTGTCAGTGAATCACTAGGCTGAATCGATAAAAGCGGAGACGAAATTCAAGCCATTTCACTCCCCTAAAGCGAAGTATCCCGCATCAAATCCATTATCACAAGCGCCATTTTTTTAAGAGCAAATGAGTCTATGACAAAATCTAAGTGCAGCGACTATAGTGACTCTCAAAATAATTTTTGATATATGACTGATAGGGCTGATCTTCAAAATCGTCAAAAGCACAGCTTCTCTGTGTGCCCGTAACTGTGTTAAAAGGTCGCTTGGCTTTGAGCGGTGAGGGCGACTACAATAGTGCGATCAAGCAGTTTGGCACGCGGTAGAAATTTTTTAGAATGCCATAGATAACACCAAGCGAAATCGATCATCCGGTTTGAAACCTGTTATTTTTGAAAACAAAAAGACAAATAATGACAATGAAAAAAAATATTACCCCAGACATCGACCTACTCACGCTGGATAAGCAGTTTTGTTTTTCCTTGTATTCTGCATCCCTGGCGATGACCAAAACCTACAAGCCGCTGCTGGAAAAAATTGGACTGACTTATCCCCAATATTTAGTCATGCTGGTGTTGTGGCAGCAAGACGATGTGCTGGTCAAAGAAATCGGCGAGTTGCTGTTCCTCGATTCGGGTACGCTGACACCTTTGCTAAAGCGGCTGGAAGCGGCAGACCTGATACAGCGCACGCGCGATGCGCAAGATGAACGCCAGGTCAGGATCACCTTAACCGTACAAGGCAGACAGTTAAAAAAGTTGGCCAAGAACATTCCGACGGAAGTCATGTGCGCCAGCGGCCAACCAGCAGAGGCATTGCTCAAATTGCGTAGCGAACTCACCAAAATACGCGACGATCTTAGCAAGTCGAATTAAACAATCTTCCAGCGCAAGCCGATTAGGTCGCTTCCATATAAGAATTTCATGGAGATCATAAATAAAATTATGGTAAATTAGATTGCGCACAATTTAATTGTGCGATATTATATTTTCATTGAGGTTTTTAATGGCCTCAACGATCCCATTATTGACATCAACCCAAGGACATATCATGCAAGTACTTTACACAGCAAATGCAACAGCAACTGGCGGCCGCGATGGCCGCGCCGCCTCTAACGATCAACAACTGAGCGTCAAATTAACCACACCAAAAGAACTCGGCGGCGCTGGTGGCGAAGGCACCAACCCTGAACAAATGTTCGCCGCTGGCTACTCAGCCTGCTTTATCGGCGCAATGAAATTTGTAGCCGCAGCGACCAAAGTCGCCTTGCCTGCAGATACTACAGTTAATGGCTTAGTCGGCATCGGCCCAAATGGTAAGGGCGGTTTTGGCTTGGAAGTAGCCTTAAACGTCAGCATTCCTGGCATGGAGCGCGCGGCGGCGCAAGCACTAGTGGATAAAGCGCATGAAGTTTGCCCATATTCAAATGCGACGCGTGGCAATATTGATGTGACGATCACGGTCTTGTAATTTGTTCGACATCAGAGCTATCAAAAAAGCCGCTTTTGCGGTTTTTTTTGATTCGGAAGCGGACAATCATTTAACTGCATTTAATTCGCAAAATAGAAAGCCAAATCATCCCTCTGTATCCCGTGATGAGCTGGTGTAGTTACTTTTATTTTTGTTCAATAGGCAGCAAACATGGGTTGCTTCGAATGCTGCGTGTTTTTGGGTTTCTGACTAGGATGTCGACGATTGGAAGGGGCGTTTCGGTGTCCTGCTCAGTAAGATTGGGCTGGTTCATATGGGGCTCCGAATGTTGTGAGGATGAGTCAAATAGTTGCCACGAATTTATGATCAAAAAAATTGGCGACAGTGACCACTTTGCAACAGCCAGTGAATTCGTTAAACTGTATTTTTTCGTTTGAACACTCTG
>JANYFV010000488.1 GCA_025359635.1 Undibacterium sp.
CCTTGGCATTTTGTAAGTCGAGTAACCACAGATCGTTCTTGTAAGTGAACAGGTAAGACTTTACTTCGGGTGTGATTTCTTTGCCTAGTTTTTCGGCTAATTTATCCGCCTCTTTCGCTTCTATTCCCGCCGCCTTGAGCAAACCAATTAAATTGCCATCGGCGCTTAACGCCTGTTTTTCCCATGTGGTTGGATTGATGACAAATAGCTGAACGTTGCCATCTTTGACTTGCGATTCGATCAGGCGATTTTGTTTGTCCCATGACAAACGCGTCAATGGAGTCGTATCGAATTTTACTTTTTCGGTCGGATGGTAAAGCATCTCCAAGCTGAGTTTGCCATTGCCGGCAAAAGCAGATGAGACAAAAAGTAGCGAAGCGAGGAAGCTTGGGATTTTTGGTGACATGGTTTTTTTGTTAAGAGTGATGTGATCGATTGGATCTACAGTGTTCATGACAATAAGTAGAAGCTGCTTTTGGCGAATTGGTATTTTATTCTGCAATCAATTTGTTGACTAATTTTTCTCTGGATAAAGGAGAATTCAAACAATTATCGTGACTGTTCAGCCTCTATGAAACGACCGTTTTTAAAGTGCGAAAACCTTCATTTACCGTCATGCCGGACTTGATCCGGCATCCAGTTTGACACCCCTAAAGGTGAATTCTGGAGTCCGGATCAAGTCCGGTATGACGATAACGAGGGTATTTGATATCGTCATCATAGCGACTGAATAATCACCAATTATCGCAGTAATATTGTGGTCTTAAAGATACTGCCTAAGTACCTGCAAGGTGCGGTCGGTGGCGCCTTGATGTTGCAAGAAAAAAGCGTAGGCATTTTCGCCCATCTTGATTCTGGTTTCGGTATCGTCCAGCAGTGTTTGTGCCTTGATCATCAAATGCCGGGCATCTGTTACCCGAAGCGCAGAATTTGCCGCAATCGCCTGATCTGTGATTTCTGAGAAATTAAAGGTATGCGGGCCGGTTAATACGGGTTTGCCCATAGCGCAGGCTTCAATTAAATTGTGCCCACCTAGTGACACCAGACTACCGCCGACAAAGGCCACATCGCAGGCCGCGTAATACATATACATTTCGCCCATGCTGTCACCGAGTAGCACTTGCGTATCTTCAGGCAGAATTTCGGTTTCATGATCGAGATCGAGGCTGCTGCGCCTTACGAAACTCAATTTGTGCGAGCTCAACATGGCAGCGACCAGATCGAAGCGTTGTGGATGACGTGGTGTCAATATCAGCAGTGCGCGCGGTATTTGTAATTCTACAAAAGCTTGCAGTATGAGTTCTTCTTCGCCATCGCGGGTGCTGGCACAAATGAATACGGGGCGGTCGGCAAAATAGCGCCGTAACAGCGCGCCACGTTGGCCCATTTTAGGTGGTGGCGTGACATCAAATTTCATATTGCCGGTGACGCAAAGATTGGCGACACCTAATGCTTTTAGTCTTTTTGCATCAGGGCCAGATTGCGCTACCACAAAATTAATTGCCCGTGCCGCCGGTAGCATTAATGCAGAAAGTTTCTGTGCTTTTTTTAACGATTTTTCAGATAGGCGTGCATTCACCAGCGTCACTGGCAATCCTGCTTGCTGGCATTGCGCGATCAGGTTTGGCCAAACTTCGGTTTCTATCAACACGCACAGTTGCGGAGAATAATGCCGCAAGAAACGCTTGATCATACTATTGATATCGTAGGGCAAAAAAGCTTGCGTGATCCTGCTGCTGACATCGCCGAATAAACTTTGCCCGGTGTTGCGGCCTATCGGCGTCATGTGCGTGAGTAAGATCTGATGGTCTGGATACGCGAGTAGCAAGGCGCGGATTAAGGGTTCGGCTGCGCGTGTTTCGCCGGCGGAAACCGCATGTACCCAGATCCGCTGTGCGTCTTGGACATGCGGATAAAACCCCAGTCTTTCAGCGATATGTTGGCGATAGCCCGGCTCTTGTCGACCACGACTCCAAAGGCGGAGTAGCACAACCGGCAGTGCCAGCCACCAGACGAAAGAGTAAATTAGACGCATGAGCTCTTGTTCAAGTTTAGAGAAAAATTTCCTTGTGGGAAACTTCAAGTAAGCGAGGAATATACCTTAAAACATGGCGCTTGTTCACTGGTGTGCACATTTGTAAATGTATTTGCATGCCGTGTAGCTTACCTGAGTGCGTCATTGTGCGCGCTACTACTCGAAGGGATAGCTCACCCCGAGCTGCGCTCTGATTTCATCCATCCATCTGACGATGGCGAGTGTTTCTGTATGCGGCATTTGCGGGCTTTCTACCAACCCGGCACGGATACAGCGCATCGCTTCTTCGATTTCGCCTTCAAAGCCATTGATACGCATAGCTGCATCGACCACTTGCTGCTCCGCACCGGCGAGCTGCAGCACAGCTTGGGTGGCTGAGTTGAAATCGCGTGGTAGGCTGATGCTGCCGCGTTCCCCCATGATGTGCAGGGCGTTGCTGGCGGTGGTGTCGAATGCGCAAATAAATTGCGAGCTGACGCCTTCAGGGAAAACCAGCGTACCCGTTACGCGCTGATCGACTCCGCTTGGTGCTAGCACGCCATCGGCTTTCAGCGACACGGGTTCGGGGCATGCGCCGAGTGCCATTTCCAGAACCCAACGTGTCACTGCGAGATTGTAGATGCCGATGTCAAGCAAGCAGCCGCCAGCGAGTTTTGGATCGAACATCCGGCTTTCTGGCTGGTACGCGGCAGTAAAACAAAAGCTCGATTGAATTGCATGAATTTTGCCTATCTTCCGCGCCTTGAGCCAATCTCCTACCACGGTATATGCCGGCAGAAAGCGCGTCCAGAGCGCTTCCATTAAAAATACGTTCCGTTCGCGCGCCAGAGAGACTAACTCCTGAGCTACCGCAAGATTTGGGACCAGTGGCTTCTCGCACAAAACTGGCTTGCCAGCAATGAGGCAGCTACGTACCACCTCGGCGTGATGCGAATGTGGCGTGGCGACATACACGCCATCGATACGGGGATCAACCAGCAACGCGTCCAGATCGGTGCTGGCAAATGGCGTGCTGCCATCGTGTGCCCAGGCCTTGGCAAAGCTGCTGGCGCGCTCCAAATCGCGGCCACATATCGCATGCAGATAGGTGCTGGGTAATGCGTGCACGGCTGCGGCAAATTTTTGGGCGATGGCCCCGGGGCCTACAATCGCCCAGGCGAAGTCGGTCATAGCTTATTTCCTTTATAGTTTTGCGCGGTTAACATGCGGATAGCATCTTGAACTTCTACAACGCTGGCGGGCTGCCCCTTATCGCCCAGATTGATGATCTTGGATGACCAGTTGCCTTCCGTTTTCCAACGTGGTGAGTCGCAATAAATTTCTATGGTTGGTGTTTCGTAGGCGGCTGCGATATGGGTTAAGCCGGTATCCACGCCAATTGCCAATGCCGCGCGTTGCGCCAGAATGATGGCGTCTTGCATAGAGAGTTTTGGTAGTACCGTGGCATTTGGCATGTGATCCGCCATGTCGTCAGCTTCCATTTTTTCCGCGGTACTTCCCCATGGCAGCAGTATCGGCATATTTTTTTCTGCCAAGGTTCGAGCTATCTGTATCCAGTTGGCGCGCGGCCATTTTTTGGAGGCGCCAGCCGTGCCATGGAAGAAGGTGGCGAAAGGCGTATAGGGCAACCAGGCCGGAGTCGATTCAGGAACACGCAGACCGAAATTCGCAGGTGTGTCGATGTGGTAATTGCAGGCATGTGCCGCCACCAATCTTCCGCGCAATACGGCATGCGTATGACGATCCACCGGCAGGCTATCTGTATGGAATAGACGCGAAGCAGCTTCGTATCCAGAGCCTTCAGTACCGTTGGCTAAACCGACTTTTTTTCCGCCGCGCTTGAGCTTTGCCAGACCCATAATAATGCCGGTCTTGAGCAAGCCTTGGGTGTCGAGCACGATGTCGTATTGCTCGGCACGCAAATCGGCATAAAACTCTGCCATTTCATGACGAGTTGCCCG
>JANYFV010000006.1 GCA_025359635.1 Undibacterium sp.
TCCGTATCTGTATTCCATGCCGCACCTCCATTCGTGCAGCATATTCTCGCAGCTAAAGCTGACCGGCTAAAGCCGGTGGTTTAAACCTTGTGATCGACAATCAAAAGGAATCAAGAAATTCTAAAGGGCCAGCGTGAATTATTTTCAAAAAGGCATACGCCGCCAACCTACTTTTTTCCAGTCAGCGACTGCTCGAGTGCGCAGCATTGGGAACAGATCACCATTGTTTTCGCGGTGTGTGAAAACAATCGTGGTATGTCTCCAATTGTTTCATTTCTTTCTAGTTCAGATGCTTTAAAACTTTGAACTTTATTTCTATATTGCTAGCGCCTAGAACCTCAAATCTCGCACCTTTAAACCCAATTACATTGTCTTCTGAAATATCGTATTTCAGTTCTTGAGAAAAGGCCGGCCTAGCCAAATCATTTATGAACTCACGATACGTCAATGTAATCGCCTTCTTATTGCCCCCCGTGTATACAAGTTGTTTAGTAAGGGCAGCCTTAGGATAAAAATCGACTTGCGTTTTCTGCATATTTACGTCATCTGCAAGAGAAGGTATAGGCTCGCAAATGATCGCTGCGTCAGGAACATAGCAAACCATATTGGTTTTCGACTGATCTTTCGGTAGATAAATGTACCCGCTCAATGCGTTGTAGAACACGCCGCTACTGTTTTCCCCATAGTAAGTAAATGTACCGGCGGGAATGTTTATGATTTTTGTACCAAATACCAGACTAACTTTGAAATTCTCGATCTTCTCAAGTAATTTGATTGCTGGTTTCATTCCCTTCAAAGTCGCTGATACGATGCTTTCACCAACGTCGACTGTAGATTCCGCATCGATGGCAGGAAAATGAACCACGGTAGTGGGGAAAGTTTTAACCTCCGTTATGCTCATTCTTTCCGCGCCTACAACAGGCGAAAATGCGGAAATGAACAGAACTGTTAACCAGCTATTCGTCGATGTCATTTTTTGAAGGCCATTTTTGGTTGCGGTGTTTTAGGAACTGGAATATTTTTGTCTTGCACTGATTAGGCGGAATTAAAGACTCCATGAAAAATGCTAAATGGGTCAGCGTGAATTATTGTCGAAAGACAAATGCCGCCAACCTTCTTCTATTTCTAATCAGCGACTGCTCGAGTGTGCAAGCGCCATCTTAAGGTCCTGCTTTAGCAATACCATCTCGGATGGCGTCAGCATCCGCGGTTTTTTCGAGGTAGCGAGCTTCTGACCGGGTAAGGCAATCGAAGTCGAATCCAAAGTTTTCTTTCTACCAGTTTTCAAGTGCTTATCCATGTTTGTCCCTCAGTCGCGCGAGTGCGTCAATGTCAGATGATATGGTGGCTGAATAGGGCTTCCCGGTCAATACGGTGGCACCGACTACAACGCCGCCCTGCGAATGAACGTACCCGATCAAATTTGCTAACGTGCCGCCTTGGCCAACAAAGTCATCAATCACCAGCCCGACGCCATCCGCCCCCTTCCCGTCCGCAAGACAGCGGGCCGAAACGCAAGCGGACCTTAAAGCAACTTAAGATTTTTCGCCGTCGCACCACCGACTGCGCTTAACGCGACATGGTGATCGAACGTGGCCAATGCACCACGGTGATGAACGGCGAGTGCAAGCAAATACGCATCCGTGATCTGGTTATGACCCATCACGCGTGACCAATCCACGATCGTCTCATCTCGAAGACTCAGGCTGCACGGCCAGAACTCGTGATCGAAATCGTTGCAGGCGAGCGCGAGTTTTTGCCGTACCAGTTCAAAGCCCGGCGGCGCGCGCTTCGCGTAACCGGGCAGGTTCAGCACACGCAACACGCCATTTTCCGTTAGTGCACATGTCGCAATTCTGAGTGTTGGCTGTTTGAAAAATTTCAGTGCCTGTGCGTTGTGAACATGCGCGTCGTCGAGCAGGGCAACCCACACGTTCACATCCACAAGAAATCTCACGCTTCAGATACCTTCTTCGTCCATGAGTCGGCGCACATGCTCGCTCGTGATAATTTCGTCGCGCGCTGGCAACACAGAATATCTGCTTCTCAGTTTGATGCTTGTCGGCGACTGTAGCGGTTGCGCACGAAACCCGTCGCGCGCCAATCGCGAAACCGCCTCCCCAAGGGAAATGCGTTCGCGCTTCGCCACTTGACGTGCAATCAAGGAAACGTCATCAGCCAATGTCAGGGTAGTTCTCATCAATAGTCCGCGGTTGATTTGGGTGCCAACAATTTGCTGCTATAGCATCATTATAGCATTTCGGCATCATCGAGCAGACAGTGGTATGCCATCAATACAGTCTGTAAATTGGGCTTGCTTCATCAGCCCAACACTGCCAATTAAATCTGGCAAAACTATTTCGATAAAACACCAGCATTGACGCGCCTTTCCAGCCACTTATGCTATGCAGGGCCCGCCGATTGGCGATCTGCGCTTTTTAGCGCGCATCCGATCACCAGTGCCAACAACAGCAAGCCCAGAATCGGCCAGTCTTTCCACCGCACATAAGGCGTCGTGCCGGAACGCGGCTGCACCTTGATTTCAAGTGTTCCGCGGACAAACTGTGGCAGCGCTTTGATGATCTCGCCTTTTTCATTGATCGACGCCGTTACGCCGGTATTGGTCGAGCGCAACATCCAGCGCCCGGTCTCCAGCGCGCGCATCTGCGAGAACTGCGTCTGCTGATCGGAAGCGGACG
>JANYFV010000507.1 GCA_025359635.1 Undibacterium sp.
TTCCTTGATGATTTGGTGATCATGCTGATCGTAACGATACATCGTAATTATCCTAAAAAACGCTAAAAAAATCGCTAAAAATGCGCGCTATTTGTGTGTTATTTGTGCGCTAAAGTACTTAAGAAAGCATGAGTTTGGTGGCAACCAAGGTCAGTGTAGTCGCCAACACGCCGCGTAAAATCTTCTCAGGAACGGCTTTGGCCGCCATCGATCCGAGTGTGATTCCAGGCAAAGAGCCGATTAGTAATGAACCCAACAATTCCCAGTTGATCGAGCCTAACCACCAGTGACCGATTGCAGCAATCGCGGTTAATGGTACTGCATAGGCAATATCGGTGCCGGCGATGTGGGCAGATGGCATGCGAGGATATAACATCACCAGTAAAGTTGCGCCGATAGCGCCTGCACCGATAGACGAAATGGTCACTAGCAAACCAAGCACGGCACCCGCAATAATCGTGGCCGCTGCCAATGTCGTTCCATGCAATTGTTTTTCAGGGTGCCTATTCAACCATTCCAGCATCTTGGATTTAAATAACAACGCGACCACGGTCAACAATACTGAAACCGCGATGGAATAGCGAATGATCTGACCGATTTCTTTGTCCAGGCTGCCAAAATGTTTCAGACCCAGCGTTGCCAAAAAAGCTGCAGGCAGTGCCCCGTAGCACAGCAAGCGGACTACTTTCCATTCCACCGTACCACGCAGGCGATGGGTGAAGGTGCCAGTCGCCTTGGTAATCGAGGCAAAAGCCAGGTCGGTACCGACCGCTACCGCAGGGGAAACGCCAAAAAGCAAGGTGAGCAAAGGCGTCATGAGCGAGCCGCCGCCTACGCCGGTCAGACCGACCAGAGCACCAACCGCAAAACCAGAAATAATATAGGTTAAAGTCATAGCACCTTCCATAAAGTAAGTGCATCTTAAGTAGTTTGGGCTTTATTCCAAACTACTTAGTCTTTATTTGCTTATATTCGGTTTTGGTATATGGAAATTTGGTGAGGTGAGCAGAAAAACATCCATACTTGTAAGCCTGCTAGCCGTATATAAAATTAGCATAAAGTAATTCAATATAAATACCATTAAGTGCTGAGGTATTGTGCTGCCTTCGATTCGACGAAGAGTAAGATGTTGCTGATGATCTAGAGGAGATTGCAATGTTCAAATACAAAACGTCGCTCGTCTTATTTTTACTGTTGATATCAGGTTTAAGCCTAGCCGCTCCCGCTGCGTGGTTTCAATGGCGTAGTAAACTTAATTCTGTCTTGGTCTGTTCACAGACTTCTCTGGGAGAGGGGTGGGAGAAGGTTTCGGGCCCATATCTTGATGCCCGATGCGAAAAACTTAAGACTTCATCACCTGCGCTTTCGCGTCTATAACGGATATGCAGAGTGTTGGCTATAATTGTGTGCGCCATCGCACAGACTGCCGTTCTGGCATGACGCAAAATGTTAGTTGAGATTCACAATAAGTATGTTGATCTCGTAATCTTATAAGGTAATTTATGAAACTCTTATTATTTATTGCGGCCATTTGTACTGTCGCTACCCCTGCAATGGCCGCAGATGTTGGCGTGTCTATCAATATCGGACAGCCAGGTTTTTATGGTCGCATTGACCTTGGTAACGCGCCACAACCGCGATTGATTTATTCTCAACCCGTGGTGATTGAGCGGCAAGCACGCTATGTAGAACCACCACTGTATTTACGTGTGCCACCTGGTCATGCGAAAGATTGGGCAAAGCATTGCCGATCCTACAATGCTTGCAATAAACAAGTCTATTTTGTGCACGATGATTGGTATAACGATGTGTATGTGCCGCACTATCGGAATAGCCATGATGAACGACGTGATGGTCGCGACTATGAACGTGATGATGAGCATGACCGTGGTGAGCGTGACAGGCACGATAAGCATGGTAAGGATCATGACAATGGTCATGGCAAAGGCCACAACAAAGATCAGGACAGGGATTAATTTTTATCACTCGTCTCACTGCAGACGTCTGCAGTGAGACGAGTGTAGAAATGTTGCGGCGTGTTTCAACGCCGCTTCTTTTGATTTTGCCAATAGCTAAATTCGTCTTCATGGACTTCTATGTCCAATTCTTGTACCCGCAGCTGCATCTGCTCTTGCGCATCACGCACCGCTTGGTTGTAAATACTCGGGCCGATTTCTTCAAGTAAAAAATCCAATAATGCAGTCGCTTGCAGATTGCCAATGCGCTCTTCCATATTCAAATCGAAGTAACGCTGGATCGAATCGATTGCCTGTTTTTGCGTTTCTTTTTCTAGCTTGATGGTCACTGCTTTTGTCCTTTTTTCATATTTGTGATTTTGCGTAGCCTTGATTTTTACACATCGGCACTTCAGATTATTGTTGAATTTTTCATGTTCATTGGTTTGAAAATGCCAGACCAAAAATAGGTAAATTATAGACAAATTATAGACATTCGCGTAAGGTTCCTGTTCCCTGCCTATCAGGCAATTTTTTTGTTTTTGTACCCTATCCGGAGTTACATTATGTCAGTTCAATTTGCAGATGCACGGTTTCATTTTTCGACCTTTTCTTGCG
>JANYFV010000510.1 GCA_025359635.1 Undibacterium sp.
GATTTGGTTTTTATCGATTTGTTTTTCTGAATCGAACAAATAATTGAGTGCGCCTAAAAATCCTTAATCGGGATGCAGCGCGAGGCGCCAAACGCAGCAATACGTCGGTATTGCGAGTATTGGCAACAAAGCGATGCGCCCGAGTAAAGGTTTTAAGGCGTTGCTCAAAAACGGTTTTTAGGTTTCTTATGAGCGACAATAAATTACTCCCCTTGCGTCACCAGATCGACGCTATCGATGCACAAATTCTTGATTTGTTGAATCAGCGCGCCCGCGTGGCAGAAGCGGTCGGCCATGTTAAGGCCGAAACCAATGCACCAGTGTTTCGCCCGGAGCGAGAAGCGCAGGTATTGCGTAGCGTGGCAGCGCGCAATCCAGGCCCACTCAATAGTGACGATGTGCAACTCATTTTTCGCGAAATCATGTCGGCTTGTCGCGCCCTGGAGCGTCGGGTTGTTGTGGCGTTTCTCGGGCCAGTCGGCACTTTTAGTGAGCAAGCGGTGTACCAGCAATTTGGTCATGCCATTCAAGCCCTGCCTTGCGTTTCCATTGATGAAGTGTTCCGTGCGACTGAAGCCGGGACGGCAGATTTTGGCGTAGTGCCGATCGAAAACTCTTCTGAAGGAGCGATCAATCGCACTCTAGATTTGCTATTGCAAACCAGCCTGGCCATTAGCGGCGAGCTGGCGATTCCGGTGCAACATAGTTTGATGAGCAAGTCCGGCAATATGGATGGTGTGTCACGCATCTGCGCTCACTCGCAAGCTTTGGCGCAATGTCAGGCGTGGCTGAATCAACATTATCCACATGTAGAACGTCAGGCGGTGGCATCAAATGCCGAGGCAGCGCGCATGGCCAGTGGCGATTTTAGTGTGGCGGCGATCGCCAGCGAAATCGCCGGGCATCAATACAATCTTGGTATCGTCAGCGCGCACATTCAGGACGATCCGCATAACCGCACACGTTTCGCAGTGATCGGCCGTTTGCGCACCACACCTAGTGGCAAGGATCAAACTTCGCTGGTATTGGCGGTGCCAAATAAGGCCGGTGCCGTGTACAACTTGCTTGCCCCTTTATCCAAGCATAGCGTTTCCATGACACGCTTTGAATCGCGTCCAGCACGCACCGGCAATTGGGAATACTATTTTTACGTCGATGTGGAAGGTCATGTGATGGATGCGAAAGTGGCAGCCGCGATGGACGAGCTCAACGACAATGCCGCCTTCTTTAAAATCCTGGGTTCTTATCCGTGTACGGTGTAAACAAAGGATAGATTTTCTTGCCGCAGAGGCACAGAGAATGCAGAGACGAGTCCAAGATTTTCTCTGCGTCCTTTGCGCCTCTGCGGCGAGAAAGGATTTTGATTTTTAGAAATTTTTTAAATAATCGAGGGCGACGGTAAATTGATGCAGCAAGTATTTAATCGTATTGCAATCTTCGGCGTTGGCCTGATCGGCGGCTCGTTTGCACTGGCATTGAAAAAAGCGAACGCTGTAGAGCACGTGATTGGCGTTGGCCGTAGTGCGGCCTCGTTGCAGCGTGCTCTAGAGCTGGGCATCATTGATGAGATAGCCGAATCTATCGAGCTGGCAGTACGCGACATTGATCTCATCATAATCGCCGCACCGGTTGCGCAGACCGCGCAAATACTTTCCTCGATAGTGCCGCACCTACAGCCGGGAACTATTGTGACTGATGCTGGCAGTACCAAGAGCGATGTTGTGGCATCAGCGCGTTTGGTGATGGGGGATAAACTCGCACAATTTGTACCGGCGCATCCGATTGCTGGACGTGAGTTAAATGGTCCAGATGCTGCTTTGATGGATTTGTATTCAGGCAAAAAGACAGTAATCACGCGCCTGCCGGAAAATTCCGACGAAGATGTCGCTGCGGTGGCATATGCATGGCAAAGTTGTGGCGCTGTGATTCATTATTTAACTCCAGCAGAACACGATACAGTGTTTGCCTCGGTCAGCCATTTGCCACATTTACTGGCGTATGCGTTGGTCGATGATATTGCTAGAAAGCCGCATGCTGATAGGCTATTTCAATATGCCGCCAGCGGTTTTCGTGACTTTACAAGGATCGCTGGCTCATCGCCAGAAATGTGGCGTGATATCACGCTGGCAAATCGCGCTGCTATTTTGCAGGAACTCGATTCGTATTCAGCGCAGCTGGCGCAATTGCGCGTGCATTTAATCAGCGGAGATGCAAATGCGATCGAATCAATTTATGCCAATGCGCAAAGTGCGCGCCATAATTGGATCAATGCGATCGAGTCCGCAGAAAAACAAAATAAAGATGGCGGCGATTAAGATAGGTTTATTTGCAGCATCTTTTCTTCACGTCAGTATTTCTCCTTTTTATTGAAAAAATTACCAAGATTAAACATGAGTCAGCACAGTAAATATTATCCACACTATCTTGATTTGCAGCCTGTTTTACAGGTGCAGGGAAATGTACGTTTACCCGGATCCAAGAGTATTTCAAACCGTATTCTGTTACTGGCGGCGTTGGCCAAAGGCAGCACACAAATTGTTGATTTATTGGCGTCTGACGATACGCTGGTAATGTTGAATGCCTTACATAAATTGGGCGTGCCGTGGACGCAAGAAGGCTCCACGCAAAATTACACAGTGCGGGGCGTGAATGGTGCTTGGCCAAATCATCAGGCTGATCTGTTCATGGGGAACGCCGGTACAGCGATCCGGCCTTTGGTGGCAGCGTTGGCAGTACTTGGCGGAGATTACACTTTGCACGGTGTGGCGCGCATGCACGAGAGGCCGATAGGCGATTTGATCGATGCTTTAAACGGTGTCGGTGCGCAAATTAGCTACACAGGCAATCCAGGATTTCCTCCTTTGCATATTCAGCGCGGGCATATCCATGCGCAGCGCATGCAAGTCAAGGGGAATGTATCGAGTCAATTTTTAACCGCCTTGTTGATGGCTGCGCCATTGATGGCACAACATCACGATGTAGTGATTGAGGTAATCGGTGAACTGATTTCTAAGCCCTACATAGAAATCACCTTAAATCTGATGCAGCGTTTTGGTGTGCTTGTTGAACGAGATGGCTGGCAGGCATTTACGATTAAGGCTGGTCAACATTATGCGTCGCCAGGCGTGATTCATGTGGAAGGCGATGCTTCTTCTGCCTCATATTTTTTGGCGGCTGGCGCCATTGCCGGTGGCCCGATACGCGTTGAAGGTGTCGGTCTCAATAGCATACAAGGTGACGTGCGCTTCGCCGAAGCCTTAGAAAAAATGGGCGCAACGATTACCCGTGGTGACAATTGGATAGAAGCGAAATCCAACGGTACACTACAAGCGATAGACATGGATTTCAACCATATTCCCGATGCGGCCATGACCATTGCGATAGCAGCTTTATACGCTGATGGCACCACAGTCTTGCGTAATATTGCCAGCTGGCGCGTTAAAGAGACCGATAGAATTATCGCCATGGCCACCGAATTAAGAAAATTGGGCGCAATAGTCGAAGAAGGCGCAGACTACATGACAGTGACGCCGCCGGCAAAAATTCTTCCGGCTACCATCGATACTTACGACGATCACCGCATGGCGATGTGCTTTTCGTTAGCCACATTGGATGGGCATGCTAGACGTGGTGCGGCAATGCGTATCAATGATCCAAAATGTGTCGCGAAGACCTTCCCCGATTATTTTGAGGCATTCGCCAAAATTAATCATAAGGAGTTATTTTGATTGTTCCGGTTATTACGATAGATGGGCCGACCGCCTCAGGCAAAGGAACGGTTGCGCATAGGGTGGCCAAACACCTGGGCTTCCATTATCTCGATTCCGGCGCCCTATATAGACTGACCGCCTTGTCGGCGATACGGCAAAATATCGCTCTCGACAATGAGGATGCGTTGGCAGCGATTGCCCGAGTTCTACCTTGTTTGTTCGTCAAGGGACATGTGTTTCTGAATGGCGAGGATGTTACCGATGCGGTGCGCGCTGAAGAAATTGGTGTCGCGGCTTCAAAAATTGCCGTATTACCTACGGTGCGCCAGGCACTGGTTGATCTGCAAGTCGGGTTCCGCGCATCGCCCGGTTTGGTGGCTGACGGACGCGACATGGGTACGGTTATTTTTCCGGATGCAACGCAAAAAGTGTACTTAACGGCAAGTGTGGACGCTCGTGCGAATCGTCGATATAAGCAATTGATTGAAAAGGGTTTTTCTGCTAATATGGAAGACTTGGTAAAAGATTTGACAGAGCGCGATGCAAGGGATATATCCCGGACAAGCGCACCTCTCAAGCCCGCGCCAGGGGCGTATGTGTTAGATACTTCGCAGTTGACCGTCAATGAGTCTGTCTACGTAGTGTTAGATTTATATGCCAAAGCATTAAAACTTTCATCGAATTAAATTTAACTTGATGAAAGAAGGTTCTCATGCGGGTGAAATGCCTGTGTGTGATTTTTAACTTAACCCGGTAAATAGCGCCTTTGCCCTATTCCGGCTAACTCGTGAATATTATGTCTACTGTTTTCATGTCCCAAGATTTCGCTACCGGTGCAGATAGCTTCGCAGCTTTATTCGAAGAATCCCTGTCACGCCAAGATATGCGTTCCGGTGAAGTGATTTCTGCTGAAGTCGTTCGTATCGACCACAATTTCGTGATCGTGAACGCTGGCCTCAAATCTGAAGCCTTTATCCCTGTTGAAGAATTCAAAAACGACCAAGGTGAATTGGAAGTTAATATCGGCGATTTCGTTTCTGTAGCGATTGATTCGCTGGAAAACGGTTTCGGCGACACAATTTTGTCCCGCGACAAAGCAAAACGCCTGGCCTCATGGCTGGCGCTGGAAAAAGCGCTGGAATCTGGCGAAATGGTCATTGGTACTGTCAATGGCAAAGTCAAAGGTGGTCTGACTGTCTTGACAAATGGTATCCGCGCTTTCTTGCCGGGTTCATTGGTCGATACACGTCCAGTAAAAGACACAACACCTTACGAAGGCAAAACTTTGGAATTCAAAGTAATCAAGCTTGATCGTAAGCGTAACAACGTTGTTCTGTCACGTCGTGCTGTAGTAGAAGCGTCGATGGGCGAAGAGCGTCAAAAATTGATGGAAACTCTGCAAGAAGGCACAGTAGTTACTGGTATCGTCAAAAATATCACTGACTACGGCGCATTCGTTGATCTGGGTGGCATCGATGGCCTGTTGCACATCACAGATCTGGCATGGCGTCGTGTACGTCATCCTTCAGAAGTATTGACAGTCGGTCAAGAGATCACTGCCAAGATCCTGAAATTTGATCAAGAGAAAAACCGTGTTTCTCTGGGCGTAAAACAATTGGGCGATGATCCATGGACAGGTCTGTCACGTCGTTACCCACAACACACCCGTTTGTTCGGTAAAGTAACGAACCTGACTGACTACGGCGCGTTCGTTGAAGTCGAGCAAGGTATTGAAGGCTTGGTTCACGTTTCCGAAATGGATTGGACTAATAAAAACGTTGCACCAAATAAAGTTGTTCAATTAGGCGACGAAGTTGAAGTCATGGTTCTGGAAATCGACGAAGAGCGTCGTCGTATCAGTCTGGGTATGAAACAGTGCAAAGCTAATCCTTGGGATGACTTCTCGCTGAACTTCAAAAAAGGCGATAAAGTTCGCGGCGCAATCAAATCCATCACTGATTTCGGCGTATTTATTGGTTTGTCAGGTAACATCGACGGTCTGGTTCATTTGTCTGATTTGTCTTGGAACGAAACAGGCGAAGA